>CAIMZS010000039.1 GCA_903846015.1 uncultured Anaerolineae bacterium
CTTCATAGATGAAAGCGTTAGTTCCTCTGAAACGAAGTTTCGGTCCGCATCATGACCGCCTATCTCGACCTCAACCGGGGTGCTGCCCTCGCTTTTTAATCCCAATTTTCCAAGCGCCGACCAGGCTTGCGGTTGCGCCCAGCTGGTCGGCATTGGGTGGATCAGGTAAATTGGCTGGTTCGCGTTGACTGCTTTCTGCATATCCCCGGTTGAGTTGGTCGTAAGCCCAAGTAGAAAAGTGAATAGCTGTAAATTATTCCCATTCTGGTTTGCAGAGAGTTCTTCTTCCGGGATCATGGCTGGAGCTTCTAGCAGCACGCTTGGATTTTGGCGAACTTCGGCTATCTGACTGCGTCTCGATGTTAAATAAGTATGAATGCTGCAGCGTCGTCCGCCCAGCAAGACATCATAACGGTCTGGTTCACTGAAAGGCAAGTTTCCTTTTACATCGAAAGGAATTAAGTTTTCGGCCAGATGACGGCGAAAAGCCAGTTCAATCGCTACATTGCTCACACGCTGGCGCAGGAGCGCGAAAACAGATCCTGTATTGTGGTCATTGTTCTGGGCCAGAGATCGCTTGGCGAAGGAAATGCCACTTTCAGTTAGATCGGGAGTGAATGGGAGCCTGATAAAGTCAACTGCAGAGATCATGCGGGTTACTGTCTTTGTTTTTTTGTAGAAAGATACCTGGTTCAACCAGCCATTTTCGTTGAGACAGGTGCCATGGGCCCCACTCAAAATTCAATCTTTTCGAAATTGTAAACAGTAATGGTGAAAGGTATTGCTGACCCAGGCACTGCCCAGCCCAAATGGTGCCAGTGGTTGGTTATCCTGCAGCCAGATTTTTTCATCCTTGAGGGTGTAAATCCTGCCAAGTTCCCTGGCCAGGTCCCACGCCAACGGGTAAATTTTACCGCCCTTCTTAACATTCTTAACAATGATTGTGAGGTAGGCTTTTTCCCGTAGGAGCGGCCTGAGTCCGGCGTAAATTGTCACGAGTTGAGCCAGAAACTGGTCGTAATCGTGACAATTTCCCACATCGTTGGGGTCATCGGAATAGATCACGTCCAATTGTTCAGATTCCCGCCTTTTTTTCTGATTTTCTGCTCCCTTTGCATGGAGCATATCCCAATAGGGTGGGGATGTGAACACATAATCCACATTGGGAATACTGTATTCACCCGCCAGGCGTGCATCCCCTTCGATCACCTCTGCGACCAGTTTATTTGTTTCCTGATCCAACCCGAGTGTCGTTTTTTCTTCCAGTAAAACATCCCGGGAAATCTGGGCATAGCTTGGGTTGAGTTCGATTCCATAAGAATTTCGGCCGCTTCGTAGAGCCGCTACCAGGCTGGAACCTGTCCCTGCCATCGGGTCAAGTACACATTCTCCACGCTTGGTGAAAAACTCAATAAATTCCTGGGCCAGGGTCTCGGGAAATTTGGCCGGGTGGCGTATTACGCCCTTTTTTCTGGGTGGCGGGTTGTGAATGAACCAGGATTTTTGGAATTTTAACCAGGTTTTGGGATCCAGATCATTAAGTTTATTGGCCATGGCTATGAGTTTATCAGGCGATCAGTGAACATGCAACCATCAGCTATTAGAATCCACGTATTAACAAAATTTTGGTTTTGCTCCGCAATTAAATACAAAAAAACTTTGAAAATTCCCGGCTTCCATTGGATGCTTTCAGGTGAAATGCGAGCTCAGAGGGCGATATTTACTCACCGTTTTGTTTCTCAAGCTATAAGATCGCCTGGTATTCTGAAAAACAACGGGTTTTCCCTACCAACCTTATTTTGTAGCTTTCGAAAATACTATTGTGTTGGCCTGGGCGTACGCGTTGGTGTGGCTGTTTTGGATGGTGTGGCTGTCGGAGTTGGGGAGACATAATCAACCGAATGAATAATTAAGTTGGAGAAGCTGACATTCACCCCGCCTGGGCTGGTTGCATTTGCATA
>CAIMZS010000040.1 GCA_903846015.1 uncultured Anaerolineae bacterium
GGTGATGCTGGGTGAAGGTGATCGTCTATAAAAAAGATGGACTGGTTCAAGAATCAGACCGGGTGCAACAACGTAGGGGCGCAGCTGCTGCGCCCCTACGTTGTTTGGTTTAGAGTAAACCTTCTTTGACCAGCAGTTCCGCGTTGTAAATGGAGCCGCCGGCTGCTCCGCGAATGGTATTGTGTGAGAGCACCACGAATTTGATATGAAATAAGGGGTCGAGGCGCACGCGCCCAACAACGGTGGTCATGCCCTTGCCTGTCATGCGATCCATACGCGGCTGTGGACGGTCGGCCTCATCTCGCACTACTAATACCGGGTTGGGGGCGGACGGCAGATCACGGGCAGGAAGCGCTGCCTGGTAATTCCGCAAGGCTTCAATGGCCTCTTCCGGTGAAACGGCTCTTCCCAATTCCACACTTGCGCAGACGATATGTCCATCAATGACCGCCACCCGGTTGGTGTGGGCGGAAAAACGGATATCGGCCAGTTCCACGCCGCTGCTGCCGAGTTTTCCCAGCATCTTGCGCGGTTCCCATTCCACTTTTTCTTCTTCTCCGCCGATATTGGGAATGACATTGTCGATGATGTCGAGTGAAGACACCCCCGGGTAGCCGGCGCCGGAAAGCGCCTGGAGTGAAACCACGAAGGCGCGTCGAAGACCAAAACGATCATCCAAAGCCTTGAGCGCCACGGTTAGCCCGGTGCTGGTGCAATTCGGGTTGGTCAGAATGGCGCCGTTCCAGCCTCGTTTAATGCGCTGCTGGCGGATAAGCTGGATGTGCTCAGCGTTTACTTCCGGCAGCAGCAGGGGGACATCCGTATCTCGCCGGTATGATGAAGCATTGGAGCATACCGCCAACCCTGCCCGGGCGAATTCAGGTTCCAGGTCTCTGGCCTGGTCCGCGGGCAGCGCCGAAAAAACGATCTGCGCGCCCTGTACAGCCTGCGGTGTGGATGGTACAAGCGTCATTTCACGCGCCCAGGCTGGCATTGGGTCTGAAAGGATCCAGCGACATGCCTGGGCATAGGATTTGCCTTCTGAACGATCTGAAGCTGCCAGATAGACGACCTTAAACCATGGGTGGCCATCAAGCAGGGAGACGAAGCGTTGTCCGACGGAGCCAGTGGCGCCGATTACAGCAACGGGAATGGACATGGGGGGAAATACGGTAGCAGACATGAGTTGGGTTCCTTTTATTTAATCAGTTCGTGCAGTGCTAACGATCAGTTCGTGCAGTGCGCGCACCGATTTCTCGTCATCCACGCTTTCTACGACCAGGCTGACGGAGACATCCGATGAACCATGCGCGATGGCCAGCACATTGACATTGATCTGGCCCAGCTTGCTGAAGATGTGGCCCGCCACCCCGGGGGTATTACGCGTGCCGGTTCCGACCACTGTAATGATGGAAACATCCTCGGTGGCCCAGACACGGTCGATATCGCGGTCCGCCAGTTCTGCGGAAAAGATTCTCGCGAGTGCTGTCAGCACAGCCTCGACCGACTCGCTCGGCACGGCAAAACAAATCGATTGTTCGGACGAGGCCTGGGTGATTAACGGGACGCTGGTGCCGGTCGATGCGACTGCTGCAAAAGCGCGCGCCGCCACACCGGGGACGCCGAGCATGCCGCGTCCTTCGATCGTCACCAGTCGTTGTTTGCGGATGGCTGTCACCGCTTTGATGATTCGTTCGCTCTGGACAGGTTTGCCGTTTTTTGTATTGGCCACCAATCTTGTGCCCGGATGTGATGGATTAAATGTATTGCAGATGCGCAACCCAATCCCCGCCTCTACGACAGGACGCACGGTTTTGGGATGCAGCACCTTGGCGCCATAATAAGCCAGCTCAGCGATCTCACCGTAGCTGATCTCTGGCAGGGTGCGCGCCTCTGGCACCATGCGCGGATCGGCGGTCATCACCCCGTCCACATCCGTCCAAATCCAGACATCATCTGCGGGCAGCACTGCGCCCAGAATGGCGGCGGAGTAATCGCTGCCGCCCCGTCCCAGCGTGGTCACCACGCCTTCGGGTGTTGCCCCGATAAAGCCGGTCACGATCGGGACAATTCCGGCGTCCAGCAGCGGGTTAAGGATGGAACGTGTGGCTAAGGTGGTTGCCCCAAAATCCGGGTGCGCATTCTGGAAGCTGGCATTGGTGATCACTAATTGGGTTGATTCGACGTATTTCGCAGCCACACCATGTGATTCGCATACCGCCGCGAGCACGCGCACGCTCAGGCGCTCGCCCAATGACGCCACTGCATCCAGCGCGCGTGGGCTGGCCTCGCCCAATACGGCGATTGCGCGGCACAGGTTGCCAAAGGCAGTGATCAGATGGGCAACATCCTGCTTGACCTGCGCGCGCAGGGTGGGGTCAGTGATCTGCTCATCGGCAATTTTCCCATGATTCGCCAGCAGCGATTTTTCGGTATCCAGCAGTGGCTGCAGATCGCCTTTGGCGGCATGCGTGGCGCTGTCGAGCAGGGCATTGGTTGCCCCCGAGATGGCCGAGGTAACCACCACCATTCGCTCCCATTCCGGGCGGGCCTGTTTGATGATCTCAGCTGCCTGTCCCATTGCCTGGGCCGAGCCAACCGAGGTGCCTCCAAACTTCATCACCAATGTTTTCGCTGATTTCACTGTCATATCCAAATCTCCTGTTTTCCAGAACCTGTTTGGGTGCGGAAAATAAAAAGCGCCCCACGTTTCCGTGGAGCGCTCGATGTACGGGTAAGCAGCCTGCCGGCTGAAGCTATCCCAACACCAAGACCCCACGGTTTGTCCGCGAGGTGGTGGTAGTGGTCATAGTCATTCCGCAAGGTGTCTGTTTCATATTGGGCGCATTTATATCACTGCAAAAGCGTTCCGTCAATAGAGAATTGATTCTTCGATTCCAGCGTGGAGTAGAAAATCGGCATAATAAATGAATGTAACCCATGGAATCGTGCAGAATGTCATTGACTCTTCCCCCAATGTCTAGTAGACTTTAATTACTCCGATGGGGAGTAGCCGCCCGGCTTTCTCGGGATGGACAATCGTCAAGACGGAAAGAGATTTCCCGGTTGTCTGAATGAAAACGCAAGACCATCGCTTTCTATAAGCTTTGGTCTTTTTTGTTATTAATTCGTGGAAAATGAAGATGTCGACTGTCTCGATTATTTCGAATTCGAATGGTTTTACCAGGAGCAATCTATGATAAAAGGCCTTTATGCGGCAGCATCAGCAATGGTTGCAGGCGCAAATAAACAAGGACTGAATGCGCACAACACAGCCAATCTAAATACCCCAGGGTTTAAACAAGTATTTACAACCTTGCAAGAATTCCAGAAAGCTGAGGTATTACCGACTGGTACCAAAAATCAGAGCGGTCTTTTGCAACCCGTCGGGTTGCTTGGTCTGGGTGTGATGACTACGGAAACGCAAACCAAATTTTCTGCTGGAGCATTGCAAGCCACAAGCAATCCTCTTGATTTTGCGATCCAGGGCGATGGTTTTTTTCGGATCATGACTTCAAATGGCGAGCGATATACCCGTGATGGACGTTTTATTCGTGATGCGAATGAGAATCTCGTGACCGTCGATGGAAATAAGGTTCTGGATTCATCCGGAACCCCGGTAAAAATTTCGAATGGCGACATCAGCGTGGACTCATCGGGAAGAGTTCTGATCAACGGTGCATTAACCATTCAATTGGGCATCGCAGAATTTGTTTCTCCAGAAACACAGCTTCAAAAAGATGCTGGAAATCTATTTGAAGCTGTGGAAACCCCGAGCCAGACCGTCGCAAATTCCACTATTCGGCAAGGATATTTGGAAATGTCGAATGTAAATGTAGTTGACCTGATGCTTGGTGCGAAAACTTATGAAGCCGCGCAAAAAATGGTTCAAAACCAGGATGAATTGTTAGGAAAAACGATCAGCACACTCGGAAGACTCGCTTAGGAAATGCTTTCATGGTGAGCTGGTCATCATCCCTGCCAGAC
>CAIMZS010000041.1 GCA_903846015.1 uncultured Anaerolineae bacterium
CGCCGGCCCCCTGTGAGAGCACCCAGGCTGCCACTCCCAGCTGAAGAACAGAGATGATGGCCGAAAGCCCCCCGCCCAGAGCCAGCATTTCGACCGACTCAGCCTCCATGACCCGCTCCAAAAGCTGACCCATTCCCAGGTGACGGATATCGTCCGGGTTCATTTTAAGAGCGCCAAACAAAAGCCTTTGTTTGAAGATCACACCCAGCGATTCGGAAAACCGGTTCTGCATCCAACTGGCGCCCAGTTGGAAGGGAATGGCGCTGACCAGCAGTAAAACCCAGGCCCACACCCAGCCCCGATCCGTTTGCCCGTCCAGAACCACCCGCCCAATCAGCCACCAGGCCAGCAGGAAGAGCACATCCTGCAGCGCATAAGCCCCCAACCAGCCCAGGATTTCCGGCACCATTTTGGATTGTTTGATTTGAATTTTCAGATCAGCGCCCGGGGAGGGGCGCAGCAGCCAGCCAACCTGGATGATTTCCGCGCCCAACCAGCTCCCGATCAGGGCGCCCGCCACCCGGGACTTGCGTACTTCCGGGATATCCGCCAGCTTCAACAATTGTTCTGCCGGATCACGGTAAGCGGCCGAGAGCGGTTCGCGAAAAGCATCCGCGACGAGCTCGGCCGAAACCCTGACGAGTTGTAGATTGGGATCCAGGACTGCGCAATCGCGGCCCTTTTTTTGTAATATCAAAAAGATCGCGGGCTCAGCTTCGGAACTGCCTGGCATTTTGACGATGGCCGGGGCCGCAGATTGAAAGAAAATTTTCAGCTTGCCGTATGGGCAGCTGACCGGCTCAGCCTCAATCCCCAGGTTGGAGGCCATCACGTCGACCGCCTGCTGCCAGTCATATTCGGCAACATTTTCTGCGCCAGCCTCCTGTCGGTTGCTGGCCACGAGCGTCTGTGGAATCAATCCATTGCTGCGCGCCAGCCATTCCATAGCTTCGCCCACCCGGCTGCCTGGCCAACATAACTCTAGCAAATTCTTCGAATTATTCCGCATAGTACCAGTTTAACACCAGAGCGTGACGTAAGCGTGACGGCAATGGGCATATTTCTGACCAATTTACGAGAAACTGTAAATTAGTGTGCAATTCAGCCTTGGAGCCAGTCAATTTGGTCGATGCGCCATAGGCAAAAAAAGGTTAAAGCCGCCTGGCACGCAAAAAACTCCCTGGTGTTTTCCCGCAAATGAGGCACTGTCAATTTTTGCCAGCATTTTACCGGCGAGGAATGCCGCCCGGCTGACGATCAATCAGCCGATCAGACCGTTACCGTCACGCCTGGGGCGTTAAGCGCAGAGGTGAGGACCACAGGGACAATTCGCGCCGCGCAATCAGCAGCGTTGGCCTGGCAGACAAACGGCCGGGTTGAACGGTGAACGTAAAAATTGGGGATAAGGTCAGCGTCGATACCATCCTGGCTGCCCTGGAGCAAAGCTCCCTGCCCCGGGAAGTTTTGCTCCAGGGGCCCAACGTGAAATAGAGAGACTGAAGAACGGTCCCAGCGCTGATGATATTGCTGCTGCAGAGGCTCGCGTGGCAGCCGCTCAATCGACCTTAAATCAATCCAACATTAGCGCGCCATTTGACGGTGTCATCACTTAGCCTAGGCTTTTTCCCGGCGATCTGGTTTCGCCAGGCACACTGGCCTTCCGCATCGAAATCCTCTCACGCTTGCTGATCGACATCGAACTCTCGGAAGTGGTTATTAACAGTATCGCGACAGACCAGTCTGTCACGATTACCTTTGATACAGTCAAAGGGAAAACCTATCACGGCAAGGGTGCGCAAATCAACCAATCCGGAGATGATAAATCCGGCGCGGTCCACCCTCCCTTTTGTGCCTGGCATGCTGGAAACTACAGCAAAAATATCATCAACGCCATGCAAAAGCATGGCATCCAACGACTGATATCCACCGGCGGCACAGTAGTGCGCAATCCGCATGATCAGCCCGAGCTGGTTGATAATCTGATCAAAGCTTTGATATACTTGAGAAAAAGGAGAAATTATGAACGGAAATGATTTCATGGCTTGGATCTTGCGATCTCCGCTTCACGGCATGTTTAGCAAAAGTATGATTCTCATCACAATAACGGGGCGCAAGACAGGAAAGAAATTCTCAATTCCCGTTGGCTATTACGAAGACGGCGGATATTTATGGACAGTCTCCAGCCGCGACCGGACATGGTGGCGGAACTTGCAAGGCGGCGCGGAAGTGCTGCTTCGCCTCAAGGGAAAAGATGTGCGCGCATTTTCAGACACCGACTTGAATGAAGAGTCGGTCTGTGCGCGCCTGGTGGATTTTTTGATTCATATGCCGCAAGCCCCACGTTCTTTTGGCGTCCGCATGGAAAATAAAATTCCCAACGCGGAGGACGTTGCACGTGTTGGGAAGACTCGATTGTTCGTGAAAACGAAGTTATTGGAGTAAATTTATCTACGGCAGGAATTGCCGGATCAAAGAGAGCGCCATGTTGATCGAGCGGACGTAGCCGATTTTGTCCGTCTCATTGGTAACGATCATGGTGGGGACGCCGATCAGTTCTCCCTTTTGATTGATCGCCACTCCGCCCGAGTTGCCGTGACTGATGACCGGTCCCGTTTTGATCCAGCCCTTTTCGATGTTGAAATTTTTATCGGGCGAAAACCCCGCGACCTGATCGTCAATGGCGGTAGCCGTGTTCCCGCCCACGCCGGGGAAACCTGCCGTTGGTGCGCTATTGCACAAGAGACGGTTACGATAGGAAATGCTTGGCATGATTTTCTTGATTATTAACTGTCCATTCGCTGAAATGGTTTTGACTTTCATGAATTTCCAGCCAGTTGAGTGTAAATGGCTGGTGATAAGCCGAGTAATTCCAATATCCGGGTTTGCAAATCCGATATTGATGTAATATGGCGAACGACGCCGTCGGGCAAGTGTACAACCGTCAGGTTGATTTGATCAAATGCCTTGAGCAGTCGCTCAGTCGTTGGGTTGTCAATACCCTTCTTGGGATTATTCCCAATCAATCCAACCAGTTTTTCCTGTTTTTGAGTTAGCCGTCGTCGCACTGTGAACTCAATCAGGGTAATATCCTTACAGCAATGCTTAACAGGTTGGTCAAACCAACCTCCTGAGCGTCGTTTTTGAATACTAATGGATTTAGCGAGAGCAGCACGCCCTTTAGACGATGAAAACCATGCTCAACGAGCCGCTCATCTCGATAAGTTAGCACGGCTTGCTCCAAATCGAGTTGTCCCGCAGGAGCATTGCTGACATAGGCACGCCAACCAAGCATCTTTTTGTGATCATCAATGGCTTCTTCTTGCCGGGTGATGTGACGGCTGTAATGTGGTAACGAAAAGTAACAATCTCTTGCGTAGGCCGGTCTGGAGTGCCACGGCCTCGCCCAACATACTTGGTCAGATGTTTTTCCTGGCGATCAAAGGTGTATGACAAAAGCCCTTCGACATTATGCGCTTTGAGAATGACCGTTGCCGCACCGACTTTCCGCCAAATATTGTAAGCACTATTCTTCGGAAATTGGATGTGTTGAACGCCGCCCACAAACTTGACGATTTACGTTCACCACCAGGGAATCGTCTGGAAGCCCTGAAAGGCGACCTTGAAGGCTTCCACAGTATTCGTGTTAACGATCAGTGGCGAATTACTTTTCGATGAAACGATGGCGTTCAAGATGTTTCATTGTTAGATTACCACTAAAGAGGTACCATGCTCCCTGAAAACCGTATCCCCACCCATCCTGGCGAAATCTTGCTGCAAGAATTCCTCAACCCGCTCGGGCTTTCACAAGTAGCCTTTGCCGGGCACATTGGTGTGCCTGTTCAGCGTGTCAATGAAATCGTGCGCGGCAAACGCGGAATTACACCGGAATCCGCCTGGCTGTTTTCCGAAGCTTTCGGTACCAGCCCGGAATTCTGGCTCAACCTGCAATCGAATTATGATCTAGTACGGTCCAAACCCAAGACGACTGGTGGCAAGAATCACATTGGCGGTATAAATTAAAAGGTGCTGGTCCTCCACAATCAGTGTCTCTGGTTTTCCAGTGGCA
>CAIMZS010000042.1 GCA_903846015.1 uncultured Anaerolineae bacterium
CTACCTGTGTTCCAACAGATTTTATTAAGGAGATTGCACAGGTCGTATCTTTTTCACAACAAGCTTGGATGGAAGCCCGCGCAAAGTCGGATTTTTCCATATTTCGTCCGCATCTCGAAAAAGTGGTTGACTTGAGTAGACGATATGTTACTTTTTTTGCACCATCCGAGCATCCTTACGATACTTTGCTTGATGACTATGAGCCTGGAATGAAAACCAGCGAAGTTAGGGCAATATTCGAAGGTATTCGTCCGCAGCAAGTTGAGCTTATTCGGGCTATCAGTGAGAGTAAGCAGGTGGATGATAGTTTTTTGCATTTGGAGTATGATGAAAAAAGTATGTGGGATTTCAGCGTTGAAGTCGCCACTGCATTCGGGTATGACTGGAAGCGTGGGCGCCAGGATCCTACCACGCATCCTTTCTGTCAAAGTATCGGTCCGGATGATGTGCGTATCACTTCCCGTTGGGTGCCGACGCTTCCCTTTGCGCTCTTATTCGGTACCATGCACGAAACCGGCCATGCGCTTTATGAACAAGGTGTGGGACACACCTGGAATCGTACCAGGCTTGAAGGCGGCGCTTCGATGGGTTTACACGAATCGCAAAGCAGGATGTGGGAGAATCTGGTTGGCCGCTCGCATGCTTTTTGGGAGCATTTTTATCCACGCTTACAGCAGCGCTTTATGGCCCAGCTTGGGAATGTAACAATTGATCAGTTTTACCGTGCAATTAATAAGGTGCAGCCATCCAGCATTCGGGTCGAAGCAGATGAGGCAACTTATAACCTGCATATTATGCTTAGATTGGAAATGGAAATTGCCATGCTGGAAGGTTCGGTCGCGATTAATGATCTTCCGGAAATGTGGAATGCCAAAATGAAGGATTATCTTGGTGTGATACCGTTTAATGATACCACGGGTGTTCTGCAAGATATCCACTGGGCTGGGGGGATGTTGGGGTATTTCTCCACTTATGCGCTTGGTAATCTGATTTCAGTACAATTGTGGGATAAATTCCGCTCAGTTAACCCTGAGTTAGATGATCAAATGCGCAATGGCGAATTCTCATCCTTACTTTCCTGGCTTCGTGTCAAAATTCATCAATATGGTCATAAATATGAACCTCAGGAATTGGTGAAACGCGTTACGGGAAACAAGATCGATGCGGCTCCTTACATTCGTTATCTCAAAATCAAGTATAGTGAAATCTATAACCTGTAATTTGTCCCTCCCGCACCTGAATGCGGGAGGAATATTAATATGAGAAAAATATTTTTCGTATTTCCATTCCTGACCGTATTGTTTTTGATGAGTTGTACTGCTGAACAAAAAAGCATTGTTCCGGTTCTGGCATCTGCAACCGTTGGAGCCTCTGTGAAGGAACAAATTACTAAGGAACTGCCTACTCAAACGGCTACAATGCCAGCGTTTGTTGAATTGACAGCCACAGAAACGGTAATGCCTTCTCCAGTTGCTTTAACACTCGATCCGACTTATTTGAATCTTCCAACCAATATTCCCACTGCCACCTTGGATCCCAGTCTGATCCTTTTGAGGATCGTGTCACCTGGGCCGATGTCCAAAGTTGTTTCTCCCATTGAGTTCATAGCCCATATTTCACCGGATTATACTGGTACAACAAGTATCGAACTGATTGGAGAGGATGGGGTGGATCTATATCGAAAGATCTTCAAAACCTATTCCAATATAGGTTACTATACACGAGTTGACGAGAAAATTGAATACCAAATCAATGGCGCAGCAGAAATTGCCCGATTGCAAATCAGTACCTTCGATGGAAATGGTCGGTTAAAGGCACTTAATTCTGTACGGTTGTTGTTGCAATCGGTGGGTGAAAATGTTTTTACACCTCCTTATGCCGTCCAGGACAGAACTTTGCTGCGTACCCCAGTGCTGGGAGATGAAGTCAAGGGCGGAAAATTATCGGTAACGGGTGAATTCCAACCCGCAAATAATCTTCCGGTTGCCCTGGAATTAATCGATGCTGCTGGTAAGGTACTAGGGTCACGCCTGCTTCAACTGGGACCGGGTAATGACCAGTATCAGCAATTCATAACTGATATACCTTATCTTGTGACGAAGAGAACGCCTGTGTTACTAGTAATTCGGCAGGAGGATGATCGAATGGACGGTTTGGCATATCTTTACACTTTACAACTTGTAATAAGTCCTTGACTTGATCATGGTGTTGTAGTAAACTAACGAGCCTAAAGAAATCGGCGCGGGGTAGAGCAGTGGCAGCTCGTCGGGCTCATAACCCGGAGGTCGCAGGTTCGAGTCCTGTCCCCGCAACAAAGCAAAACGTCCAGAAATGGGCGTTTTTGGTTTAAACATGCGTTTGTGGATTGACTATAAAATTTAGAATTATGTTACCAGTGCAAGGGGGTAATCACAAGCTATTAATTCCGATAGGTTTTCGAAGAAAAATATAGCGAAATAGATAGGTTTTAATCGCCCAAAGGCAGATGAGAAAAATCTTCATACGCAAGATCTCATTTCTTTAATAGCTTTCATGAGCCCTATTTGATGGTATTTTCATCAGGAACTCATAACCTTTGGGTCGTCGGTTTGAGTCTTTTCGCCGTAGCCAAACAGATTCCATGACCTATCTATCAAAATATTTAGGCCAGAATAGCTTACGATGCTGATGATATTTTGTAATGAAGACTATATTGTTGATGTGAAAACAATTCAGTTTGGACAGGTGACGGTATAATAAAGCTATTATGACTATCCAATCATCCTTCACTGGTGAACAACTCACAACTGCTCTGCATGTATTGGGCGTAAATTTCATTTTGGGGGAGAATCTTGGACAAGGATCTTTATATAAAAAACCAGTCAGCCTGATTGCTGCTCTGGCAAAAAGCCCTGAAGCGCGCTTGAGGTTATCGCTGATCCCATTGTTTCTTGAACATCCAGAATTCTCTGAATATGTTCCATCTGTGAGCAAAAAACTAGGGACGATTACTCGGATCACCCTTCAATGCTATTACACTGCAGCGGTTTTTCTTCAGAAGCAGCATCACAACCAATTGGATGCATTAATTGGGTCGAAGCCATCTTTGCCGGATTATTTTTCTAGCGGACTCGGTTTGGAAGTAACCGCTGACTTTGAAGAAAATTTGCGCTCTCTGGGGTTGCGCCATCAAGAATTGAGCAATTCCCAAGTGAATTGGTTTGGTACTTACCAGCATGCCGTACAAGTTTGGCTCAAGGGCCTGGAGTTGCAGCGGTGATAAGCGATGGATAACACATCTTGCAAGTATTGGGCGAGAGAGTTCCCCCATTGTCTCGTTTGTACCTGGTGGGAGGTGGAGCAATGGTTTTGCTGGGAAGCCCGCGTCTGACGATCGACATCGACTTTGTTGGTGATGACATTTCTCCAAGTGAATTGCATAAGACCATTTTGCAGATTGCGAAAGAACAGAAAATTTACATGGAGCCTGTTGCCATC
>CAIMZS010000043.1 GCA_903846015.1 uncultured Anaerolineae bacterium
GATGCAAACCGGAGAAGTCCAGCCTAACCTGGTAACTCTGAACGAAAAGTTCCGGCTGCCTTACATTCCAGAACTCATCGAGTGCAAGCTTTCCGGCGTAGAGCATTCGACCCTGACGAATGTGGATGTTGAATTCCATCGCCGGGAATTTGAGCGCCTGGTTCAAGAATTGGAAATGGCGGGAGAAAATAGCAATCTACCGGAAGCGCCGAGAAGCCAAAAAGCGTTGAATGATTTGTTGATTCGAGTCAGGTGGAATAGAACCCATTAGCGAATCTTTCCTTTTTAATTTTTCTTCGGCCAAATTTAGAGAATGGCCACTCCCAAAGCGTGTCATTGTTCAACATTCGTTTGTTAAATTACTACTTCTTGCAGTGGTGTCTTGTGTATAATCAACCCAATGCTATGGCGTAAGGCGAATGAATAAGCCGCAATAGAGCCAGTTATGGCAATATTGACAAGAAACGTCCTGTGTCGAACGGGAGATGTGGGCGCAGAACCCACTAGCAGCAAAGTGGCTGGTCATCCCAGCAGCACGCCGCCGCATAGGTTTAATAACCAATGCGGCGGTTACAGTTTAAAAATAGTCAAGATCAATAGGGCTCCTGAACAAGTTGTAGCGGCTAAAACTTGATTCTGAAGGTCTGTTTATAGCGCTTTCTAGATAAGATAATCATGATTATGATAATTGCGATTATCTTATGGCTTATTCCAGCCCCTCAAGCGCCTGGAAGATCTCATTTGCCCGGAAAATCCGGTTACGCGACTGTCCGGTTACTTCTTGCAGAACACCGGCATCCACCAACCTATCAATATAACGCTGGGCAATTGGAAAGCTGACATTGAGGAAAGTTTGAAGTTGGCGCACCGACAGGACTGGCTGCATGAACAAGAAGTCAAGCACCTGTCCCATGCGCATCCTGTTCCGTTCAGTATCAGCAATTGCCTGATAAGTGGTACGGATTGTTTGTAAGCGATTCAGGCGCACAACACTGTCGTTGGCTTGAACACTGATCCCACGTAGGAAAAACTTCAACCAGGATTCCCAATTCCCTTTTTGAGAAACCTCCAACAGCAGGTTGTAATATTCCTGACGATAGCGCTCAAAGTATACGCTCAGGTTTAAAAAAGGTTGGGGCAGAAGCTCCCATTCACTGAGAAGCAAAATTATCATTAACCGTCCAATGCGGCCATTCCTATCCAGAAACGGATGAATTGCTTCAAACCGGCAATGAACCAGACCTGCGCGCACCATCGGCGGATCAACCTCGTGAAAGAAAAAATTCCATTCTTGGTTTGTTGCAATTCAGAAGGGTGGAGGTTTTTTTAAATACTGTTGTGTCATATGTAAAACCCGAATCCGCCGGCTGAATGATTGAATCGAGGGGCGCTGTATGCAGCGCCCCTCGACTTACAACGTTTCTTCCTGACCTTATCATAGGTGGGGTTTGATTCCCTGCGCGCTTTTTTGCCATCTTCTGTAGAGAATCAGGGCGGCAATCAAGCCTAACGTGGCGGTTGTATCCACGCCCAGGTCGAAGAGCGTGTCGGCCACGCGCAGCGAATTGATGCTGAGGGCCTGGAAGCTCTCCTGTCCCACGGCCATCAGCAGATTGACGACCAGAATCAGAAGCGCCAGTTTCCAGGTCGGCTGGTTGTGGAAAATCCCGATCAGACACATGCCCAGCGCTATAAATAACACGGAATGCAGGAAGATATGCGCGCCCAGCGACCGGAACATCTGGGAAAACACCGCGTTAGAGACGCTCGAGTATTTTGAAATCGAGGCTATGGGGAATAAAATGCCGGTTATGATGACGGCCATTATCATGATCTTTTTTTTCATTGTCTCCTGTGCTCGCTGCACCGCGTCAGATGCATTTAGGCGTAATAATGGCTGGTGGCGTTAAGGTCTGTGATCTGCTTTTCAAGCGCGGCGAGCTGTTCCTGGCGGGTCCGGTTGTCGCGAATGGTCTGGCTCTTGCGGGAGGCGCGGAACCAGTTGAAGGCGAAGATCGCCGCTGCGCCCAGTTGATCTGCGGGGGCAAGGGCGCGGGCAAAAAAGCCCAATAGCCTGTTTGAGTCAGAAACGGTGTGCCTGATAAAGGGGATGAGAAGTTTTTGGGGTCCATTTTATTATAGTTCATAAGCCATAACAGTAATAACGCATATTTATATTATCAATTTGCCTATCAAAAGCAAATAGCGTTTCCATTATTCGCCTTTCACCTGAAAAAAGGTAAAATCGGCTTATGCAAACGCTGGTTATTGGCGATATTCACGGTTGTTATGTCGAACTACAGGCCTTACTGGAAAAAGCTGGCTTGAATGCTGACGATTCCATTCTAGCCGTTGGTGATATTGTTGATCGTGGGCCAGAAACACCGCAAGTGCTGGGCTTTTTCCGACAGATGCCCAATGCGCGCACCTTGATGGGCAACCACGAACGGAAGCATGTTCGCGGGGCACGGCACGAGGTCAAGCTCGCCCTTTCACAGTTGATCAGCCAGCAGCAATTTGGAGAAGCTTATCCCGATGCTGTCGCCTGGATGGTCACTCTACCGCTATACATCGAACTCGCCGAAGCCGTGATTGTGCATGGTTGCCTGGAGCCAGGTATTCCACTTGCTGAGCAGAATCCGTCAGTGGTGTGCGGCACGATGGGTGGAGACAAAATCCTGCGTGAGCATTATGAGCGACCCTGGTACGAATATCATACCGGCGACAAACCGGTGATTGTTGGGCAC
>CAIMZS010000044.1 GCA_903846015.1 uncultured Anaerolineae bacterium
CACCTTTTGTTCATAGCCTGCAGCCAGGTTCTTTTCAGTCTGTGCATCAGCTTGTTTTTTATCGGCGGTGGCGTGTGTTTCCAGCACAACTTTATCGCGGGAGCCAGTTACATAGACAGTGATACCTTTGGCGCCCAGTTCCCACGCCAGCATGTATGCTCGTGATACATCCTGTTCGGTGGCGCCTTCTGGGAAGTTGATTGTTTTGGAAATAGAGTTATCAACGAACGCTTGCAAAGCGCCGGCCATGCGGACGTGCTCTTCAGCACTAACATCTCCTGCGGTGACAAAGACACGGCGAATATTTTCGGGGACAGAAGACACATTCTGGCAGTTGCCATGTTTCATGACTTCTTCAAAAATAGCCTGGCGAGCAAGATTATCAATCCCGGCTTTTTCCAGTGCTTTTTCAAAAGATGGTGAGCCATAGGTTAGTTTTAGATCTTTGCCATTATCGTTGACGTGACGGATATAGGCCAGCGCAAAGACAGGTTCGCAACCATATCCTTCACAACCTGCCACGGTTGCAATGGTCCCTGTCGGGGCTACTGTTGTTTGGGCAGCATTTCGGATGCCATATTTCAGGATGTCACTGGTAATGGTTTCCCAATCCAGTTTGGGCCGTCGCCAGTTGCCAACATAAGGGCTGAGAGGGGTGGGTGGGCTCCACTTTAGATTTTGCGGATCATAGATTGAACCACTGATGGCCGGGAAGGCTCCGCGTGTGTTAGCCATTTCGATTGAGGTTTGCATGCTGTGATAACGTACAAATTCCATTACTTGAGATGCAAACTCCTGTCCGTCTGGCGAGCCATAGCGCACTCCCACGTGATACATCAGGTCGGCCAGACCCATAATACCCAATCCGATCCGGCGGGCACGATGCGCGGCTTCTTTTAGCTGTGGTACCGCCGGAACGTAAGCATTTGCCTCGACCACATCGTCCAAGAAAATGGTTGAAAGCTTTACGCTCTGGCTCAGACCTTCCCAGTCTACGGTTCCATCCTGTCCAAGGTGTTGCGCCAGATTGACAGAACCAAGACAGCAGTTTTCATATGGGCCAAGCCACTGTTCTCCGCAAGGGTTTGTTGATTCGAGCGGGTAAAGATGCGGAACCGGGTTCTGGCGGTTGGCCGCGTCAAGGAATAAAACGCCAGGTTCGCCGTTATGATGCGCCTGCTTGACGATTTGATTAAAAATGTCACGCGCGCGCACTGTCTTGTAGACCTTCACGCCAATTCCCTTTTCGCGAGCCTGATCAATAGTGCCTCTAAAGCCGCGATACTCGGGGGATGAGATATCCGGGAAGATCAAGTCCCAGTTTTTATCGTCCCTGACAGCCTGCATAAAGGCATCCGTGATGCCCACGGAGAGATTGAAATTGGTGATAGCGTTTTCGCTGATCTTGGACGAGATGAATTCTTCCACATCCGGGTGATCCACCCGCAGTACACCCATATTGGCACCACGCCGAGTTCCACCCTGGGCAATTTCGCCAAAAGCATGATCATAGACACGCAGGAAACCCACCGGCCCGGTTGCCTGTCCAGATGATGATTTTACCAACCCACCTTTGGGGCGCAGTCGTGAGAAGGAGAATCCGTTTCCGCCGCCGGTCTGTTGGATTAAGGCTGCATCCCGTAAAGATTGAAAAATCCCGGCCGTGTCACGGCCCATATCGTCGGTGATTGGGAGTACAAAACAGGCGGCCAGTTGTCCAAGTGGTGTTCCTGCGCCTGTAAAAGTTGGCGAGTTGGGGAAAAACTTCTTGCTAGTTAATAAAATGTAAAACTCGCGGGCACGTGTCAGCGGGTTGCTGTCCCAGGCCTCTTCAACCTTGGAGACATGATAGGCAACTCGCCAAAACATTTCTTCCACGCTTTCGGCCGGTTTTCCATCATCGCCCCGGCGCACGTAACGGCGTTCAAGTACCTGGCGGGCATTTTCTGTAAGATTGATTTTGGGTAAATCTTCTGGTATTGATGGGGTGGGTAAAATACCGTGTTTGGAAACAGTTACACTAGTTACCATATTCGTTCTCCTGTAATATATGTTTAAGAATAAAGGGGATAATTACGATTCAAGCAGGCGATCGATCTCACTGCGCAGGGCGTGTAAGTCGTCGAGTCGAAGATAAACAATTGCATAACGGATATAAGCGATGTGATCCATTTCTTTTAGCCCATTGATTACTATATCCCCCACAATGCGCGAAGAAACCTCGGCTTTACCCATTTTTTGTAATTCAGATTCCACCTGCCCCACCAGTCTTTCAATATCTGCGGCAGAGACAGGCCGTTTGGCGCATGAAATACGAATACCTCGTGCTAATTTTTCGCGATCGAACTCTTCGCGGGTACCATCCTGTTTAATTAAGAGTGGAGTTGATAGGATTGGTCGTTCATAAGAACTGAAGCGCTGTCCGCAGCTTAAACACTCCCGTCGCCGCCTGATTCCGCCGTGGCTGTCGTGGGTAGTATCGACTACTTTTGATTCATGATGCTGGCAATACGGACAACGCATAAGCCTCCTTGCTTGTATTTGACCATTGAGTGTGCTAAGGATTGAAGAAAAAGTCAGGAAATCGAAAAACAATCATTTTGTGGATATACATCCGATCCTGTACCGCTTGCAATCAACCCGGTTAATTAATTTTGGCAGCCGTTGTTTCCCAATC
>CAIMZS010000045.1 GCA_903846015.1 uncultured Anaerolineae bacterium
GATGGTTCGACTGACGCCAAATTCCTCGCTCAACTCGCGCTCCGAGGGTAGGCGGTCGCCGGTCTTTAATTCTCCATTACGGATAAATGTGCGTACATGATCGGCTACTTGATGCGATAGCAGCCCATCATCCAGGCTATTGGCCTGAAAACCACCTAAATCGTTATTGGATTTGATTGAGCCCATAATTTTACCTGCTGGAAAATTAACCGACTTGCTCAAGATAACGAGCAATTTCCGGCTGCTCGAGGTGCTGTGTAGCTGTTTTTATACTGTCATTGATCTGATAAATGTGAGCCTCCATGGCGCGGAAGGCAAGCTGGCTGTCCCTGGCTTTTACAGCTTTCAAAATTTCGACATGATGGAAGTTGGAGCGATGGATGGCATCTGGAGCTTGAATGGCAAGTTTGCGGGTTTGATGAAGTAAATCCACTGTCGATGATACAAATATCTCCAAGACACTGTTGCCGGCAGCCTTGGCAAGGGTAAGATGAAAAACGTTATCCACCACGATATACATGCCCGGATCACTCAGATTCGCCTGCATTTCTTCAACCGCCAGTTCAAGCGAAATGATTTGTTCTTCATTGGCATTTTGAGCAGCCATGGCAGCCAAAGCAGGCTCAAGCGCAAGGCGCACTTGCTGCAAATCTGCCAGCAAAATTTTATAATCCGGTTGCATGTTCTGTAATGAAAATCTTAAAACATTCATCGATGGGTGGGTAACATAAGTACCCACTCCCATCCTTCCCTTAAGCAAACCGGCTGCTTTTAGCAGTTTGACAGCTTCCCGGATAACAGTACGGCTGACTCCCAAGCGGTCACACAATTCATGCTCGGCTGGAAGGCGATCCCCCGCCTTGAGTTCACCAGACAGGATCAGTCCGCGAATCTGCTGCGCCACGTTCTGAGAAAGCGTATTCTCATCCATTTCTACTGAGTGGAATATGCCATCTTCATAAGGCATGGGTTTTCTGCCTCCGCAGGATCATGCAAGCATCAAATTTCATAGCAGCGATGTTTTATAAATCATTACTGGACGATCGCAAGCCGCTGGATTAATTCAACCACTTTATTTACTGCGATTTGCTCTGCGTCTGGCTGTAAGGCAGTTGGAAGAAGATAAGATTGTATGAAGAGATCTGGAACGTGGTAGACCTCGCCCAACTGATAGCCGCCTTTGGGATAATCTTCCTCCCGGGGCAAATACGCCACTGCGGAGTTGGTATAACTAAGCGGAATGGTATTCGGGAAGGGCGAGGCAAGCTTAATTTTTAGCCCGGTTTCAGTAAAAGCCTCGACACTCAAACCTGTGAGAATAATATCATCGATACGAAAAACCTGAACATCCAGATCAATCGTTGGATTTCCCTGTTTCACTGCTTCCACGGTGCGTTGGTAAGCCGTTTCATACATACTTGCCATACGAATTTCCCAGTCCTGGGCGCCATTCTTTTCCTTTTCCTGGCGTAAATTGGACCAGTGCTGGTACCATGCTTGCGCCTTTTCCAGAGAAGGAAGTTCGATAAATCCAAGCTTGACAATTTCTTCAGCGGCAGCCAGGGGCGCATTTCCGGTATCGTCGACTGGGTTCCACCTGTTGAACAGGATGTTTGGAATATTGCCCAGATGCACACGCGCGCCCAGACCCACATGGGTGTGGATACCGGCGCTGACTTTAAGCACTTCCCCCGCCAGAATGGCTCCCAGCCGGTTCTTGGCATCCCGGCAATCAACTTCATAACCGATGCCCCATTTGGGGTTTACATTACCACCACAGCCCTGCAGAAACATCGCTTTTGTATTTAAGGTTTTTTCGATGATCTCGCGCGCGGCACCGGGAAAATCCGAAGATCCCAAATGGTTGCGCGGTCCCATCGAGACTGGATGGCAGCCGTAACTGAACAGGATCGCGATCGACCGACCTTCCAGGTCGTCCACCCGCACCACGCCGACCGAGTGGTCGATGGGGCGATTTGGGTCTTCCCCCAAGACATCATGCCCATCTGGGCCAGTCTCACGGCGATAGATTCCAACCTGCGCCTGACCGACACCCGCACCCACACGCACTGGCTGGATGTTTCCTGCGGCTTCCTGTACAGCCTCCAAAATCCATTGTTTCAATTCGTTCCCGTAAATTTTTGCCAGGCGCTCGCGTTCCGGATCATCGCGGGTCGGACCGGGTGTCATCGGTGTACTGTGATCGTGGCTCAGGCTGAGCATTACGTGTGAGAGTGGGATAGTCAGTTGGTCAGCAACCGCCTGCCGAATTTCCGTGGAAAATGGATTGAATAACTCGCAAATGTCCAATGCAATCAGAGCAAGCTTTTCAGCGCCGTTTGTTAGAACCAGGGCAGTGGCGGTCAGATCGCTTTCATAGCCCTGAATCGGATCAGAAAACAGGCGGATGCCAAATTTGGGGGAGCCAGGGCGGGCGTTCGTGATTCGGCGGCCTAATCCAGCGAGCAATTGATGGGTCATGGATTCAATCTCCTCATTGAAGGTGTAACGAAAAGGCGAGGGTGGAAAGGGATGTCTACGTAATTTGATTGGAAGTTAGTTATTGACAATCGTTTTATTGGGTGCTATCATACTGGTATGACGTCTTATACCAGTATGATAGCATGCCTGAAATACTTTGTCAACAACGAATATCATGATCTAAAAGCAGCCTTTTCTCCGGGTTGGGTTCAATAAAAATAATCTGAGACTAGCTTCAAGAGCAGTTCTCGAACATTTATGTACTCTTTGAGGAAACTTATGACTTTCAGTCAAGCTAAATCTATCCTAAACGTAGGCTTCATCGGCGCCGGTAACTGGGCCGAATACAATCACATCCCTTTGCTTCTGGCCCGGACGGATGTTAAAGTGGTTGGGTTGGCTACCCCCACCCAGAAATCGCGTGACAGGGTGAGAGAGCGCTTTGGGATTTCTTTTTTAACTGCTGATTATCATGATTTATTGAATGAACCAATCGATGCAGTCGTCATCTCATCACCCCATGGTTTTCATTATGAGCAGGCCCTGGCCAGTCTGCAGGCCGGCAAACATGTGCTGGTGGAAAAACCGATGACTTTGTACGCACGGGAGGCCTGGGAACTGGTTGAGCTGGCCAATCAAAAGGGCCTGGTATTGATGGTTCCCACCGGCTGGCACTACAACAGCATGGTGATCGCTGCCCGTGAAAAGCTGCTGGCGGGCAGAATTGGAAAAATCGAATATGTCGTATGCCACATGGGTTCCGCGCTGCGCAGCCTGTATATGGGGCAGTCGTGGCCCTATACCCTTGATAATATCCCCGACCCCAAACTGTATTATAGCGATCCGAAGATCTCAGGGGGAGGGCAGGGATACAGCCAGCTCTCGCACTCTGTTGCGTTGATGCTGTGGCTGACCGGTTTGCAGGCATCGGAAGTCTTTGCCTATATGAGCGGGCCGGGAGCACCAGTGGAGATGTACGATGCGCTTGTGGCAAAATTTGAAGGCGGCGCCATTGCCACCATCTCGGGAGCAGGTACTCAGCCTCCATCCAGGCCAAAGCATGAGATGGATTTGCACATCTATGGCAGTGAGGGCGAACTAAGCATCGATCTTGACCGCGAACGTTTGGATGTAATACGCAACGATGGAGAAAACTTCCATTTGGATGTAAAGCCCGGAGACGGAGATTACACCTGTGATGGCCCCGTGAACCGCTTTGTAGATCTGATCCTGGGCAAGAGCAGCGAAAACCTGTCACCTGGGGAAATTGGGGCCCGAACAATAGAGCTGATTGAAGCAGCTTATCGTTCTGTCGCAAGTCATCAGCCTGAGACAGTGAGATAAATCTCTAGCCGGTTGTTTTGATCCAAGTAACAACAGTAAGAATAAATTTTTCGCAAGCGACAATTCAGGAGGATGATCATGAAAATGTGTTTAGCCATCCAATCATTGCGCAGTTGTGGGCTCGAAGAATCTGCCGGAATTGCCCGAGCCCTGGGTTTCACTGCCCTGGACCTGGACGGGGTAATGGATACAACACTCAACCGCGAAAAGATATTAAAACGAGACGGGGGCGAAATTGCCAGGGTTAAAGCACTTGGCCTGACCATTCCAAATATTCATTGGACGTTTAGCCCAGGCGGTCTTTTCCCAGCCATCAATGACCCTGACCCAAAAGTTCGGGCTGACAACCTGGAGCAGATCAAGCGCCTGGTTGACTTTTGCCAGGCAGCGCATATATTGTCGATCCTGGTGCTGCCCGGCATGCCAATTTCTGGGCAAAGCCTGACTGAATCTCACCAGTATTCCGCCGATGCCATGCGCCAGTTTCAGACGATCGGTCTGGAGGCTGGTGTAGGGATGATGTTCGAGCCACATGTCAAATCGACTTTTGAGTCTCCGGCGGCGGCAGTCTGGTTGGTACAGCAAGCGCCTGGTGCAGGCGTCGTACTGGATTACTCCCATTTTGTTTGCCAGGGCTATACCCAACCTGAGATTAATAAATTAATCCCCTATACGCAGCACGTACACCTACGCCAGGCCCGCCCGGGCTTGCTACAAACCAGGCTGGACGACGGGGTAATAAACTTCCCGCTTGTTTTTGAGGCCCTGCGTGCAGAAAATTATTCCGGCTATTTATGCATCGAGTATGTTTACCAGGATTACATTGGTGCTAACAATGTGGACGTGTTGACCGAAACAGTTAAAACGCGTGACCTTATTCGCCAGCATATTGCACTGGAATAATCTTCCAAAATCATCTCTGATTTTTTCAGGTTATGGTCAGAATAGATTACGTTTTGCATTATGGTTTTTTCAAGTACCAAATATTTTATCGGATGCATGCTTTCAATGCCATTCGGTAAGAATAAGGAGGTGAAGTGTAAGATAAATAATTCGCAAGATCAAAGCGGGCGATTTGCGGCCCCACCCCTTGTGTTCTACTAAAGTTTTATCAAATGAAGGAGGAGTAACATGTTTTTACCAAAGGACAATCGAAAAGCAATATTGGCATTGGTTACTGTCTTGGCCTTGGGATTCAATCTCCTGGCTGGATGTGCACCAGCAGCCACACAAGCACCAGCACCCGCTACACAAGTACCAGCAGTCGCTACGCAAGTACCAGCAGTCACAGAAGCAGCGGCACCGGCGCCAGTATTAGACTGGAAAGCTGTAGTGCGCCCTGCTACGAAGAAGTGGAAAATTGGTTACGGAGATGGACTGGCAGGCATTCCGTTTACTGCGTCTGTGACCAAGAGTATCAACGACACTGCGGCCAAGATGGGCGTCGAAATAGTCTATTGTGATAATGCTTACAATCAAGAAAAAACAGTAGAAGGTTCCAACGCGCTTGTGACCAAAGGCGCTGAAGGGGTGGTGTTCGCCAATTGGATTGCTGGAACCGAAGACATGGTTGCTGGTATCTTCCACACGGC
>CAIMZS010000046.1 GCA_903846015.1 uncultured Anaerolineae bacterium
AATCCGTATCTGAACATCAACGACTGGCCTTGCTCGGTGATCCTGGTGCAGGCAAAAGTACCTTTGTCAAGAAACTATTGGCCTGGCAAGCCAGCGCCTGCCTGGGGAAAGCCATCCCGCCTGAAGGCTTCGCTTCCAATCTGATCCCAATCCTGATCATTTTGCGTGACCTGGCTCCGCGCCTGGCAGTGTTGGACATTGATCACCTTCCGGCTCAAAAACGTGATGATCAGCTTGTAAAAACGATCTGGGAACATATTCAGGCTGACCTGGGCGAAGACTGCATTGATTTTCGAGACGGGTTGTATGATGCTCTCAAAAGCGGTCAGTGTCTTCTGGCACTGGACGGCCTGGACGAAGTGCCCCAGGACTTGCGTGGACGGGTACGCCAGGTAGTCGCTGCCCTTCTCAATCATTATGAACTTGATCGCATCATCGTCACTTGCCGGGTGCGGTCTTACGTAGGTCAGGCTGTGCTGCCGCAGTTCACCAGCCGCACGCTTGCGCCGTTTGACAATCAGCAAATCGGCACTTTTGTGCAGGGCTGGTATAACACGCAGCGCGATTTGGGACGCATCAACGAGGCCCAGGCCAAAGAGCGTACCAACGATCTTACCAACGCTGCCAGGCAGACTGACCTGCGTGAGCTATCCAGTAATCCGATGCTGCTGACCACCATGGCCATTATCCACCAGCGTGAGGTCGGTCTGCCGCGCGAACGGGTGCGTTTGTATCATCTGGCAGTGGAAGTGCTGCTGCGCCGCTGGCAGAAACACAAAGTAGGCGACGCAGCCCTGGCTGAATTTCTTAAAAATGATCTGAAGCTGCGCGCGGTCATGGAAAGTCTGGCCTATGCTGCCCATCGCGCCAGCACAGAAAGCGGGGGAACAGGTACGCTGCTGCGCAAAGATGCGATTGAACTGCTTGATAAGGATGAGAATCTGGGCAGCTTGCAACTGGCTGGAGAATTTCTGGATTATGTAGATCAACGCGCCGGGCTGCTGGTGGGCTCTGGTGGTGAACTCTCCAAACCAACTGCTTACAGTTTCCCGCACCGTACCTTCCAGGAATATCTGGCCGGGGCATATCTTGCAGGCCAGCGTGACAGAGTACGTACCTTTTGCAATCACGCAGCAGAAGGCGATGGTTGGGATCTGGCCGCCCAACTGGCTTTCGAAGAACTCTTTTATAATCGTCGCGCTGCCCACGAACTCCTTGACCTGGCTTACCAACTGGGCTCAACTTACAAAGATGGGGAACAAGCTGAACGTGTTTTTTTGTGGGCTGGGCAAATAAGCGCATTGGTGGGGCGCGAAGCAATTGAACGCGACAGCCATCCATCCGGTGGAAAGGGGTATCTTGAAAAGTTACTGCCCGGATTGGTGAATTTGTTGGGTGGCAGCCTGCATCCCATTGAGCGTGCCGAGGCCGGGCGGGTGCTGGCCAAACTGGGCGACCCGCGCGTCGATGTGTTAACCTGCGAGCAGATGGCCTTTTGTCCCATTCCGGCGGGTGAATTTACCTTTGGCGATGGCAAGGCAAAAAAGAAAATCAGGCTGGAAGAATATTGGATCGGAAAATACCCGGTCACCAACGCCCAGTTTGCCCAATTTGTGGCGGCCCAGGGCTACGCCAACCCGGACTACTGGCAGGAAGCGCTAAAAGAGAACTACTGGTCGCAGGAAGGTTTCAAGGGAGGATGGGATAACACGCCGCGCACAGCGCCTGTTGATTACGGCGAACCGTTTAGCTTTCCCAACCACCCGGTGGTGGGCGTCTCGTGGTATGAAGCCCTGGCGTTTACACGCTGGCTGACGGAGCAATTGGCTGGGGCCGGGCACTTCCCGAACGGGCCGCAGACTGGCGCATGACAGGCCGGCCTGCCGACCGAGCAGCAGTGGGAAAAAGGCGCGCGCGGAACGGCTGGCTGGGAGTATCCCTGGGCGGGGAAATTTGACCCCAACAAAGCCAATACATATAAAACCGGGATTGGCGGCACTACTGCTGTGGGCGCTTTCCCCGCTGGGAAGAGTCCCTTTGGTTTGTTGGATGCGAGTGGGAATGTCTGGGAGTGGGTGGATGGCGAACAAAACCTGCGCGGCGGCGCGTTCAACTACGATCAAGACATCGCGCGCTGTGCCTACCGTGACTGGAACT
>CAIMZS010000047.1 GCA_903846015.1 uncultured Anaerolineae bacterium
GCCAGGACAAACCCGATCAACACCAGGGTACCGGGCAAACCATCGGTAAACATAGCCACCACCACAGGGATTCCAGCCGCAACCAGGGCAGATACCGGCGCCGCGACACTCATTCTGCCGTTGGCCAGGGCGTTGTAGAGCAGCATCAGGCCAAATCCGCCGGCCAACCCGGCGGCTCCGCCCCACAGCCAGGTGGAGAGTGGCGGAAAAGGGGCGCGCATTACCAGTGCACCCAGCACCAATAAAAGCAAACTGGCGGCGTGGGCCACAATCACCACGCCGTAGGCGTTGGTACGCTTTGTCGCTACGCCGCCGCTGAAATCACCCGCGCCCCAGGTAAGCGCGGCAATCAGGCTAAAAATGCCAGCTGTCAGCCCAGGGTTCATTCGGTCTTTGCCTTCTGAGAGGCTGTGTTAAGACGCTGCTTGCGGCCGGTATTCATGGTTGCAATTTGCTGCGGCGATACTCCCTGCTCCAGCAAAAACTCTCGCTTTGGCTTGAGTGCGCCAGTCGGACAGACACCCACACATTGGCCGCAAAACACGCAGGTTGTGGCAGGCATGGGACGGTCGAAAAAGGTAGCCACCTGGGTCTCAAAACCGCGCCCGCTGAAATTGATGGCATGGGTATATTGGGCATCCTGTGCGCACACCTGCACGCAGCGCCAGCACAGCACGCATTTGGCATAATCGCGAATATACATCGGATTGTCATCAATGACCGGAACGTCACGCTGCTTTGCCTGTGGAAAACGCTGGGCCGAAGCGCCGTATTCGATCATTATATCCAAAATAGCCGGCGAGTCTGAAAGGTCAACGCTAGCGGCGAGCATTTCCAGGATAGTGCGCCGGGCACGGATGACTCGTTCCGTTCTGGTCTGGACCTGCATGCCTTCGGCAGCTTTTACGATGCAGGCGGGTTGAAGCAGGCGCTGCCCGGCGACTTCCACCACGCAAATACGACAGAGCGCATTGGGTGTGGTGGCCGCGTGGGCACAGATGGTAGGGATCGGGCTTCCCGCCGCTAGTCCAGCTTCAAGCAGTGTACTCCCAGGTGGAACGGTCACCGTTTTATCATCAACGGTTAAACTGATAAGCATGGATTCTCCGATGACCAGAATTTAGATTAAAGAACGAAGATCAAATCTCTGCGCATGGTATGTCTTGCAATGACTTTTGAGAACTGCACACAGTTCAGGCATTTTCAACAAAAAGATGAGGAAATTGATTCATAGCACTCAAAACCGCCGAGGCAGCAGTCTGCCCCAAACCACACAGAGATGCGTCTGTCATGGTCCAGCCGACGTCCTGCAAACGCTGCCCATCGCCAGGCAGGAGCTTCCCGGCAGCCAGGCGAGTGAGAATTTCATCCTGGCGCTGGGTGCCCAATTGACAGGGGTAACACTTACCGCAGCTCTCGTGCACAAAAAAACGACCCAATCTTTTGAGTGTGTCGCGCAAGTCGCGAGTTTGATCAAAAACCATCACGACACCTGAACCGAGCGGCAGCCCGGCGGCGCGCAAATCATCAAATGTCAACCTGACATCCAACTGACTGGGTGTGGCAAAAGCCCCGGCAGCGCCACCAAACAAAACGGCTTGCAGTTTTTTGCCTTCTAAAACGCATCCAGCCATCTCCAACAGTTCGCGCAGAGTGACACCAAAAGGCACTTCATATACACCTGGAAGGGTGACATCACCAGAAACGCAGAACAGCTTGGGACCAGGGGATTTTTCTGTGCCAATCTGTCGATACCCTGCCGCGCCTCTTTCGATGATCAGCGGTAAATTACACAACGTTTCGACATTGTTTATCACGGTTGGGGCACCAAACAACCCAAAGGTGGTGGGGAAAGGGGGTTTGACGCGCGGGAAACCACGTTTGCCTTCGATGGATTCAAATAAAGCAGTTTCTTCGCCACATATATAAGCCCCGGCGCCCAGGCGAATTTCGATATCGAAGCTTTTACCCAGATAACCTGCCTCGCGTGCTTCCAAGAGCGCAGTTTCAAGCACTGGCAGGATGTATGGATATTCACCACGCAGATAAATATAACCTGTGGCTGCCCCAATGGCATGAGCAGCTATACACATTCCTTCAATGACCCGATGTGGGTCATCACTCAACAAGACCCGGTCTTTAAAAGTGCCGGGTTCAGATTCGTCTGCGTTACAAACAAGAAATTTCTGCCGGCCCTCTGCATTACGCGCCCCTTCCCATTTTACGGCGGTTGGGAAGGCTGCCCCACCGCGCCCAACCAAACCAGCGGCTTTTACTTCCGCGATCACCGCTTCAGCGGACATTTGCAAAGCACGTTTCAAAGCCGGATATTGGCCATATTCTTGCAGGGACGCCGGCCTGCCCTTGCCGCAGTTCCTGGTCAGCAGACGCACACCCAGGCTTGAAGATTGAAGACCTGATTCGAATTCCACTACCTGCCCGTCTGGATCCTGTGCAGGATAGACAAGTGAGGCCGGGATGGTCAGATCGTAGCTGCCCGTGGAGAGATTTACATTTGTGGCAGCTTTGTCATTCAACATCGCCGCTGGAGCGTGTTCGCACAACCCCAAGCAGGGACTGCGCTCGATAGTGGTGGATAGGTCTGGAGTGGTCTGGCCGGGTTTTACCTGGTGGGCGGAACAGAGATGCTCAAGGATGTCATCTGCGCCTTTCAGAGCGCAGGCCGGATCCGTGCAAACCCTGAAAATCTGTTTACCGACTGGCCGATTGTAAAACAGGCTGTAAAACTCAATTACGCCATGCACATCCGCCAGTGGAACCCGTAAGACCCTGGCTACTTCGGTTGCAACTTGCTCAGGCAGCCAGCCGTAGATTTTCTGGGCGGCGTGCAGAGCAGGAAGAAGCCCGGTACGCCCCAGGGGGATGAACGGCTCGAGTGCGAGTGAAAGCATAGAAAGATCAAATTCTGTCATCACATCTCCTAAGAAACTGGCAGGTTTGCCACTCACCCTGAAGACAAGTGCTTTTTGAAAGCTGAGTATAAACCTCTTTTCAGACAATTTGGAGAAAGATTCAACATTCTCTGAATCATTTATAGAAAAACTGACTGTCATGAGACAGCCAGCTTTTCTATGGTTCAAAAAACCTTGATAATTAGCCTGATACTTCAATTCACGTCTATTTATCTCTATTGGAAACGTTAACCTGATTTGATACTTGCCAGATGTTATTCACCAAACTTGATACCCTGGGCCAGGGGTAACTCCTTCGACCAGTTAATCGTGTTGGTCTGGCGACGCATATACACCTTCCACGCGTCTGAACCGGATTCCCGGCCTCCGCCAGTTTCCTTTTCACCACCAAATGCCCCACCAATCTCTGCGCCGGATGTGCCAACGTTGATAGTGGCAATACCGCAGTCAGACCCAGTTACAGACAGAAAAGCTTCAGCTTCACGAACCGAATCAGTAAACATGCTGCTCGAAAGACCCTGTGGAACATCGTTGTGGATGTGCAGAGCCTCTTCAAGGGTATTGTATTCAAGCAAGTAAAGGATCGGGGCAAAGGTTTCGGTCTTAACAATCTCTGTTTGTGCCGGCATTTTGATGATGGTTGGCTCAACAAAATTCGCGCCGAGATCTGAAAGCATGTGCCCGCCAGCCACGATTTCGCCACCATCCGCGACTGCCTTACTGATAGCATCCATCATTTCTTCAACAGATGTATTAACCACCAGAGGCCCCATTAGTGTATCTTCTTTGATTGGGTCCCCAATGCGTACCTGTTTGTAGGCATTGACCAGGCGCTGGGTCAGGTCAGTGGCAATCGACGAATGCATGATAATCCGGCGCGTGGATGTGCAGCGCTGACCAGAAGTACCGACTGCGCCAAACAAGATGGCATGGGCTGCCATGTCAATATCCGCCTTCTCAGAGACAATGACGCCGTTATTGCCTCCCAGCTCGAGAATGGTGCGCCCAAAACGATGCGCAACGGTCTCAGAAACATGCACGCCGGTCTGCGTTGAACCGGTGAAAGAAACCAGTTGAACACGCTTATCGGTCAACATTAACTCACCCACTTCGCGACCAGGACCAATCGCCAGGTTGAAAACGCCGCTCAAGCCATGATCAGCCATCACCTTATTGGCAATATGCGTAACTGCAATGGCCGCCAGAGGAGTATAGGAGGATGGCTTCCAGATGACAGTATCACCGCAAATGGCCGCCAAAGCAGAATTCCAGGCCCAAACAGCAACCGGAAAGTTGAAGGCGGTCAGGAGGCCCAGGATGCCCAATGGATGCCACTGTTCATACATGCGATGCGAAGGCCTTTCAGAATGCATGCTCAAACCATATAACATGCGCGATTGACCGACAGCGAAATCGCAAATGTCGATCATTTCCTGTACTTCACCTTGTCCCTCAGCGCGGATTTTACCCATTTCAACAGTCACAAGTTCGCCAAGCGGTTCCTTAAATTCTCGTAAAGCATCCGCAAGGTCGCGCACCACTTCCCCGCGTTTGGGGGCGGGTACCTGACGCCATGTTAGAAAGGTTTGCTGCGCAGTGGCAGCAACCTTTTCATAGGTTTCAGGAGTGGCCTGAATAATTGAGGCCAGGGCTTCGCCGGTAGCCGGGTTATACGAAACCAATTCCTTGCCCTTCGGGTCCATCATCCAGCCATCCACACCAGTACAGGCGCCAGCGTTGACGGGTTTAATATTCAGTTTCTCGAGTAAACTTTTCATTTGGTTCTCCTTTTATTCATTAAACTACATTAAATTCCTGGATCAGGCGGCCTTCTTCAAAGCGCTTGAGATCAAGCATCGAAACATCCAGGCTTGAATATTTTCCATCCAATATCTTTTCGGCCATCAACTTTCCGGAAATTGGCCCGTGCATGAAGCCATGCCCAGAAAATCCGGCGCACACATAAAAACCATCCAGGTTTGAATTACCAAAAATCGGGTGGGCATCAGGCGTTATCTCGTACAGCCCGGCCCAGTGAGAGGCGCGTTGAGCCTTCTCCAACAGGGGCATTCGTTCAATCGCGGCTTCAAGATTAGTCAATTCAAAATCTTCATCCACGTTTTGATCCAGACCCGGCTGTTCATTCTGATTGCTCATACCACACAACAGGCCTTCCCCCTCACGGTGAAAGTACAGTGACTGCGCAAAATCTATCACAAATGGGAAATCATCAGGGATTTCTTTCAGAGGGTTGGTGGTAAACATCTGCCTGCGCACAGGAACAATCGGCAGCTCGACCCCGGCCATTTTACCAATCAGGCTCGCCCACGGTCCCGCAGCGTTTAATACCATACCCGTTTTGATGTTGCCGGAGACGGTTTGCACCTCTTCGATACGCTCGCCGTTCAAACGGATCCCGGTCACTCCACTGTTCGTGATGGCCTTGACGCCCATCCTCTGAGCAGCACTGATATAACCCATCACCACACTGTTCGGGTCAACAATGCCATCCTTTGGGTTAAACGTGCCTGCAATGGCATCATCGAATTTCATCATTGGCAGACGCTTGCGAACATCATCTCCACTCAGAAGCTGAGTGGCAACACCCAATCCATTTTGAAGCTCTACATTGCGCTTAAAAGCGCTTGCTTCTTCAGGTTTGGTCGCAACCAGCAAATATCCACATTTTTTATAACTGATTTCCTGCCCTATCTCTTCTTTGAAACGTTCCAACATGGGCAAGCTCTCAATCGAAAGCTTGACATTGATCTCGGTGGAAAACTGGTAACGCACCCCGCCCGCGCATCTACCGGTTGCTCCCTGCCCGAAAAATTCTTCTTTTTCGAGCAGAACGATATTCTTCATGCCACGTTGCGCCAGGTGGTAAGCTGCACTGGCGCCCATAACGCCCCCGCCAATGATGACAATATCCGCTGTGCTTGGTAATTCATTCATGTTTGTTGTCCTTATGAAATTAGAAAGGTATTTCTTGTCCCAGGCTCATGATCCGGGCGTTCTTAAGGGCTAACTGGGCAGCCATAGCATCCTGCACAGCAACCCCAACTGATTTGAAATAAGTAATCTCTTCGAATGATTCCCTGCCAGGTTTTTTACCCAGCACAATGTCACCAAGTTCTGCAAAGACATGCGCTTCAGTAAACAATCCGCTTTCAATCGGCTTGAGCAGATCACCAGATTCGGACAAAACCGCCAGGCGAGAATCGAGTACCACCTTGGCCCGTAAGATAGTTTCCGCCGGCACTTCCTGCATATCGGGCCGGTACGATCCAATTGCCGAGATATGTGTACCTGGCCTGACGTCTTCATCTGAAAATACGGGCGAAGTAGCGGTTGTAGCGGTGCAGATGATATCAGCCTCAAGCGCGGCTTCCCGGCCTGAAGCAGCAATCCGGATATCGACTGGGATCGGACCCTGGCCAGCCATTTCTTCTGCCAGCATTTCAGCCCGCTTCGTGTCCGAATCAAAGATCCACACCCGTTCAATCTTACGCACAGTACACGCCGCTTCGAGTTGTGTACGCCCCTGGGCACCCGCGCCAAAAATGGCAACCACGTGGCTATCGTGTCGCGCCAAAATATCAATAGCTGCGCCGCTGCCAGCGCCTGTGCGAATAGCTGTGATTGCACCGCCTTCCATCAAGGCAATCGCGCGACCAGTCTGCGGCTCGATCGCCAACACCGCGGCTGTAATGAGAGGAAACCCCTTGCCCGGGTTTTTGGGAAAGATGGAAACTACTTTTACCGCCAGCGCCTCGTTATCATCCGTCTGGACATAAGCCGGCATAAACAGGGTAATTCCATCCTGAGGGGGAATATAAAGGCGGGTTCTCAGGGGTACATCCGCTTTACCGCTTGAAAGCGAGGCATAAGCCTGTTTCATGGCTTCGATAACTTCCAGCATTGGCAGAGCTTTACGGATATCTTCCGAACTTAGGATCAGCATGCATTCCTCCAGGGGGTTTAATAATGAAGCTTATCCACTATTAAAATCTTTCCAGGCGCAGCGGGCTCAAATCAAACGATGATTTCTTTTTCGTCACCAACTCGGTCACCACCTGTCCGGTTCCCGGGCCAAGCGCCAGCCCCAACATGGCGTGACCTGTGGCGACGATCAGATTAGGATAGCGTGATGACCGTGCAATGATCGGCACGCCATCCGGTGTAGTCGGGCGCAGCCCAGACCAGGTTTCTTTGACATCAAGTTTCTCATCCACGTGTAAATACTCACGCACAGCCCGCTCGATTCCGGCGATATGTTTTGGATTAACGGTCGTATCCAGGTTGCTCAATTCCAGGCGTCCGGTAAAACGCAGCAAATCGCCCATTGGTGTGACTGCCACACGCCGTTCGCCCAGAAAAATGGATTGACCCGGCATGTTTTTGATCGCGGACATGGTCATGCTGTAACCACGCGCAGACTGGACGGGGATATTCAACCGTAAGTCACGCGCCACCACTGGCGTCCATGCCCCTGCCGCCAGTACAATCTCATTGGCTTCAAAATCACCCGCGCTGGTTTTCACCGCGCGGATCTTTCCATCAACCACATCAAACCCGGTTACAGCGGTATTCTCGCAGATCTCTGCGCCCATCGAACGAACGCGTTTGCCCAGCAATTGGAGAAATACCGCGGGGTTCAAATTCGAATCGCCTGACATGAGAATCCCGCCGACAATCTCATCAAGAATGATCGGTTCGAGCTTACGAACCGCCGCCTGATCAAAGATTTCAATCGGAACGCCGTGCGTATTCATCATTTTTGCTTCAACTTTCCCATCTGCAAAAGCCTGCGCATCCTTGTAAATGAAGAGCGCTCCTTTTTCAATATAAGCGCATTCAAATTTTTCGGTTTTGATCATTTCAACAAAGTTTTTAGCGCTTAATTGACCCAGCGCGCTCAAGGGTGGGATGCCACGCTGAACATTGGCATCACTGCAAGAGGCCGCAAACTTTATTAACCAGCTAATGTAGGTTGGGTCAAGACTGATCTTCATTCCAAACGGGCTGTTGTTCGGGTTGAGCATCCATTTCATTGCAGTTCCCACTATCCCGGGCGCAGCAAGTGGAATAATATGGCTTGGTACGATCTGTCCGGCATTCCCAGATGAACTGCCCATGCCGATCTGTTTTTGCTCAAGAATAGTGACCTTGCGTCCCGCCTTAAGCAAATAATAGGCACAGTTTAATCCGATCGAAGCGCCGCCGATGATAAGAATATCTGTCTTTGTTGTCATTGGTTTCTCTCTCTTCCAGGTTATTGAATCATGCAAACAAATTTCGCCATGAAAATATCCTTGATGCATACAATTCCTGCATCAAGGTCTAAAACCTTTGGATGATGCAATCTCATCTGTTCCTAACAACCCACCTAATTATAACAAGCCGAATAGGATAACAAGTCGAATAGGAAACACCATTGCGGAGCAGCATGATCTGCGCGATGTGACCATCCTGCTTTTGGTCATGCCCTTGGCTTTCAATCTAAAATCAGTGCCAGCGATATTGAAATGAGATATTGCAAAAAAAAAGCCTGAGGGATTAGACTGGTAAATTTTTCTTAACTACTAGAATACCCATTTCAGATGTTTATTGGCTGAAAGAGATGGGCAATTTTTACATCAAGCAGTTAGAGTGTCAAGTCCATTCTGTAAGTAAATATGTCATAATAACTGGAGACAATGATAATACCCGCAAAAAACCATCCGCCCCAAAGGATATTTTTAATTGGGCTCCTGCAGGAGATTTTACAACACCAAAACGATTGGATCAGGACGAACTCCATCACGATATTGGTTTTGTAATTTTCTGATAAATACCATCCTCCAACCACCAGGTCAGCAAACCGGTGACCAATCCACCGGACAGACACACAATGGCGTCAAATGTTAATTGAAAAAGCAGGCTGGCAAAACTCACGGGCGCTAGTGCCGGTTCCAGCACGGACGTCTGTACCCATAGCATGATTCTTACTCCGCCTGTCAGCAGGAAAAGGATCAGACCAAAGCCGGTGACTCCATACCAAAGGACGAAATGCCTTCTGCCCGGCCTGCGTATCTTTTCCCATGCCCGAATATCGCTGGGGGTCCAATCAAACAGCCTTTTTATCGCTTTTCTCATAACATGATTACAACCATTTCAAAAGAAAAGTTATCTGGTTCTATCCGGAATTTTTCCCAACAAATGGATGACTGGTTCAAGCGATTGGCCAGATTGACCAATAATTTCCTGCTCGCAGAAACTGAACAGCGCTTCTTCATGTTTTGTCAACTGCCAGAGGCAGGCCAGGTCTTCAACCCGGCCTGCCTTTTCAAGTTCCTTATACCGGGAAATATATTCGGGAAGATCATCTCTGAGCAGGATCATTAATTCATGCCAGCTCGCATTGGAACAATGGCTTGCTTCCAGTCTACCCATCTCGCGTTCCCGAATGTCATCTGTCAAATCGCCAATCGGTTCAGCAAGGATGGATTTTAACAACTGTCCGGTTTCCAATTCCAACTGCGCCAACACGCACATTTTATACGAATGGTCAGGATCTTTCAACAAGTCACTCATGGCGAGGAAAAATGCTTCCCCGCCAATCTCGTCCTGATAAGCACGATAAATTTGAGCGCTATATTCTCCTGGCATCATTGAAAATGGATCTTCTGGATTCCGAATAAACCTATTTATCGGTCTGTAACAACAGATGACGAGTATACGGAATCAACCCGCCCGCATCGATAATGGCCTGGCGCGCTTTAGGCAGCGGCACAATCTCAAAGCTCTTCTCGCGAGTCAGGTTGACCAGCTTGCCGTCGATCACATCCAGTTCATCACCCTCGTCCGCTTCAAGATCAGGGCAGATAATCGTGTTAAAACCCAGGTTGATCGAATTTTGCAAGAAAATACGGGCAAAGTGTTTCGCCACCACGACCAGGTTCGGCCCTTTTAAGCAAGAGGCAGCCTGTTCCCGCGAGGAACCACAGCCAAAGTTTTTGCCTGCCACGATAATGCTGCCAGCCGGGATTTCTTTTTTCCTCAGCCTGGCATTGAACTCAGTCATGTCGGCAAAAGCATACTGGGGTGTCTCCGATGGCAGAACGGTAGCCATAAATCGACCAGGGTAAATGATATCCGTTGAGACATCGTCACCAAGTTTGAGAACTACTTCAGGCATTTTTGCCTCCTTCGCGTGGATCGGTAATGACGCCGGTTAAAGCGCTGGCAGCAGCCACTGCCGGAGAACACAAGTAAACTTCCGCATTAGGATTACCCATGCGACCCTTAAAATTCCGATTGGTTGTTGCCAAGCCAACGTCACCATCGGCCAAAGCACCCTGGTGAACACCCAGGCACGGTCCGCAGCCTGAATTCATCACCACTGCGCCGGCTTCCATGAGCGTGGCAAGGTAACCAAGTTTCATGGCCTGGCTGTAAATGCGTGACGAAGCCGGGAAAACCAGCATGCGCACGCCTTTCGCAACCTTGTGACCCTGTAATATCCTGGCGGCAATCTCGATATCATCCAGTCGCCCGTTGGTGCACGACCCGATCACAACTTGTTGTACTGACGTTCCAGCTATTTCACCCACCGGCTTGACATTATCAACCGTGTGAGGACAGGCAATCTGCGGCTCCAACATGGCAGCATCGATCTCAACCACCTGGTCATAAAGCGCATCTTCATCCGGCCCAAAAACCTGTACATCCTCGCTGACACCGGCCTCCTCTTTCAGATAACGCAGTGTTTCAGCATCTGGCGGAACAATTCCTGACGTGGCCCCGGCTTCCACTGCCATATTGCAGATAGTCAGGCGACCCGAGGTGGACATAGCATGAATGGCTGGTCCATGAAATTCAATCACCTTGAAATTGGCCCCTTCTGCCGAAATTTTCCCTATCAAGTACAGGATCAAATCTTTGGGAAACACGTTCGGGGGTAACTGCCCATTAACCACCACCTTGATCGTGCCGGGTACTTCCACGTTTAACACCACACCAAGCGCCCAAACAGATGCCATTTCAGTTGCGCCGATGCCGAATGAAAACGCGCCTAATGCGCCATGGCTGGTGGTGTGACTATCGGTGCCAACAACTACGCAGCCGGGGCGTACATAACCGTTTTCCGGCAAGATTTGGTGACATATCCCGCCTTCGTCGCCGCGGATGTCATGGAACTTGGTGATACCCTGCTTGCCCACAAACTCGCGCACCTTCTTCTGGTTGGTGGCAGTCTTGGAACTTTCCGCTGGAACACGATGATCAAAGATAATGGCAACCCGGGATGCATCCCAAATCCTGGCTTCCAGACCGGTATCTTTGTAAATTTCAAGAAACTGGTTGAGTACCAGCGCGCCATTTTCATGCGACATGGCCAGATCAACTTTCGGCTCCACCACATCTCCCGCCTTTACAGCGGCCTGGCCGGTGGCTCTTGCCAGGATTTTTTCAACCATTGTCATTCCCACGTTGCATCTCCTTGTGCGTTATATGACATTTTTCTCTTTTAATATGCGCAGATCATCTTCGGCATAGCCCAATTCAGCCAGGATTTCAGCGGTGTGCTGCGAAAGCTGCGGTGGTGGACTGACGATCTCAGCCGGGGTTCTGGAAAACTTAGCCGACAAATTAAAAATCTTGATCTCACCCACACCGGGTGTCTCAATCGTCTCGATAACCCGGCGGTGCGTGGCTTGCTCGGATGCCAGCGCGGACTCCAGGCTGACCACGTCCCCGGATGGGATACTGCGTGCATTTAGCACGTCCACCCAATAGGCTGTGGTATTCTGCATAAGTTTTGCTTCCAGCAGCGGTGTCAGCTCAAACCGGTTAGCCTTGCGTGTGTCGCGCTCCTGAAAACGCGCATCTGTCGTCAATTCCGGCACACCCAACTCATGGGCCAGGTCTTCCCATTGCTGCTGTTGGTTGGCAGCAATATTGATGTAACCATCCTGTGTTTTGAACATACCCGAAGGTGCAGCGGTGAAATTATCGTTGCCCAGCAAGACAGGTTGCTGCCCACCGATTAAAAGGTTGGCAGCCACCCAGCCCATCAAGGGCATGATCGAATCGAGCAGGGCAATGTCTATAAACTGGCCCTTCCCAGAGCGCTCGCGCTCGTAAAGCGCTGCCATGATGGCAAAAGCTGCGTTCATCCCACCCACCGTGTCACAGACCGGAAACCCGGTTCTGAGAGGGTTGAGACGCTCGTCACCATTGACCGACATCACTCCAGACAATCCCTGGATGATCTGATCATAGGCCGGTTTTAGGGCATCCGGGCCGGTCTGTCCAAAACCGGAGATGGCACAGTAGATCAGTTTCGGGTTGATTTTACTGAGTTCTTCGTAAGAAAACCCCAGGCGTGACATCACATTTGGACGAAAATTTTCCACCAAAACATCAACAGTTGCCACCAATTTACGAAAGATTTCCTTACCATCTTCCGTCTTAAGGTTTAGAGTGACAGATTTTTTATTGGCATTCTGGGCCAGAAAGCTGGTGCCCATTAATTCTTTGTTGAGTTTGGGAACATTGCCAAGTTTACGGGCCAGATCGCCGCCATCAGGGTTCTCAATTTTAATCACCTCAGCACCCAGCAATGAAAGGTGCAATGTGGCAAACGGCCCCGAAAGGATATTGGTCATGTCCAGTACGCGAATATTATCCAATAGTTTCATGGTTTATCTTTCATGCAGTGCCTTGCCCGAAATCTACGATCGAGCCAGATTTCAGGATAAAACCCGGTAATTCACGGTTGAAATAAACGCCCACCTGACGCGCCACCATCAAATACTGCTCGAGGTGGATATCACGGCGCAGCCCCATGCGCTGAAGTGAATGAACAAGATCTTCGCTGCTGACATTACCAGCCGGAAGCCTGGTAAACGGGCAGCCCCCCAACCCGCCAAAGGCAGACTCGAAATAGGTTACCCCGCTTTTCAAAGCGGCATAACAATTGGCCAGGCCAAGTCCGTAAGTATTATGAAAATGACAGGCCATTTCCACGGTTGGATCCAATTGCTGAATGGTGCCAAACAAATCTTCCACTTGCATGGGATGGGCATGTCCGGCTGTATCCGCCAGGCTGATGGCCTTCAAACCAGCCTGCAAATAAGCTTTTATAATCGACATAACCTTTTCTTTGGCAATGGGGCCTTCAAAACCACAGCCGAAAGCCGACTGCACAGAGACCTGCACACGCTTTTTTTCTTGTAAGGCCTGCTTGGCCATCAGAATGTTACGCTTCAAGGCTTCATCAGTACTCATGCCGGTGTTTTTTTGGCTGTGCGTTTCGCTCGCCGAGACGCCCATGCAGAACATCTCAACCCCACATGCCAGGCCGCGTTCCAATCCCTTTTCATTCAGAACAAGACCAGAAAAAATCAGGTTCTCTGGCTTCTTTCCGTTCTCGCTGAAATGCCTGAACAACGCATCAGTATCTGCCATCTGCGGCAATTTCTGCGGGTTGACAAACGAACCAAGCTGAATGATATCGATATTCGAGTTGAACAAGCCCTCGATCCAATGGATTTTCTCTTCCAATGGAACGATGGCTTTCTCAACCTGCAAACCATCTCTCAAACCGACTTCGTGGATGAAGATTTTATCCATACAGTTATAATTTCGCCGCGATGGCAGCACCCAGTTCCAATGTCGTGTTAGAACCGCCCATATCATAGGTGCGAACGAGGCCTTCATTTATGACATCCGCCACAGCCTGTTCCAGCCTGACAGCCTTTTCGGTTTCGCCCAACCAGTCCAACATCATTTTGGCCGAAAGGACAGTAGCAATTGGATTTACTTTGTACAAACCAGCATATTTTGGCGCGGATCCATGGCTGGGTTCAAATATACCCAATTTCAGGCCGATATTGCCCGAACATCCAAAACCAAGCCCGCCAACCATCTGCGCGGCCAGGTCAGATATGATGTCACCAAACATATTGGTGGCAACGATGACATCATAATTTCTGGGATTCTTCAACAACCACATGCAGATGGCATCCACATTGGCATCATCCATCTCGATTTCAGGAAATTCCCGGTGGATTTCATTGGCAATTTCAAGGAACATGCCCTCAGTGGCACGCACAACATTGGCCTTATGAACAACCGTGACCTTCTTCCGGTTGTTCTTGCGGGCAAATTCAAATGCGGCACGGATAATACGCTCAGAACTTTTCCGCGTAACAATCTTGCTGGAAATAGCCAGCTCATTCAGTGGCACATCTTTAAAAGCGGCAAACGGTTTGGAGAGTTTGTTCAAAACGTCTGCCAGTTCCTGCGGCACGGGGTTAAATTCAACCCCCGAGTACAGGTCTTCGGTGTTCTCACGGAATACCACGATGTCAATATCATTCTTAAAGTTAAGAGCGTTACCGGGATATGCCTTGCAAGGCCGCAGGCAGATGTACAGATCAAACATCTGACGCATACGCACGATGGGCGAACGATAGATCAACCCCTTACCTTGCAATTCAGGAATCAATTCCAGCTCGGCGGCTTTGACCGGCTTGGAAGTAATTGCCCCGAACATGGCGGCATCCACATTCTTAAGCAGTTCGATGGTACGCGCAGGGAAAGCATCTCCCTCTGTACGCCAATACTCCCAACCAATGTCGCCAATCGGATATTCGGCATTTAATTGAAGCTTGTCAAGGACAATTTTGGTCGCATCGAGCACATCAACACCAACCCCGTCACCTGGCAGCCAGGCGATCCTATATTTTTTCTCTGTCACTGCAATACTCCGAAAAGATAGATTTTTGTTACTCAACTGGTTCATCGTGGGGGTCAACAGTAGATTCGTGAACAGTGAATAAATCGTAGCACTGATCAATTCACCCAAATGCCAGGCGAGTGTACTAATTATACTTTCGTATGAAGAGTACAAATATCATACAGGTAAAGGAAAGTGTCATGTGACAATCGTTCTTATCACATGACACTTCCAGCTATTCTGGGCGCGTCTCCCTCATAGTGGGCTATAATTAATCAGTTTGGAGGGGCTTGTTTATCAAAGTTCTGGATTTTTTTTATTGGAGACTTGCATGACCTTACGGAACAAATCTCTTCTTATCATCAATACCTTCGCCAAAATTGGGTAAATAAAATAGGGTTTCTCGATTAGAGTTGTAGTCTTCCACAACCGCAACTCATTCGAGAGAACCCATGACAGAGATTTTAGCACTTTTACAAAATATTGCAC
>CAIMZS010000048.1 GCA_903846015.1 uncultured Anaerolineae bacterium
CTGGCAAGCGCGCTGCAGCTGCCGACGCGCGCCAGGCAGATCTTTTTCCTGGCTTCGCTGGGGCTGCCGGATGGCGCCTTTATGAAGCAGCCGCTCTCTGCGCCGGCGCTGCTGGCGAAACTATCCGGGCTGCTGGCCCAGTATCAGTCACCGGTTATGATTGCGGATGCGTTTGGGGATGTGATCATCAGTACGCCAGCCTGGCTGGAAGTCTTCGATCTGAATCCGGAAGAAATCCGGGCGCCGCAGCTGCTTTCGCAGCACAACCTGTACCGCTATTTATTTGCCCCCGAGTTTTCAAGACAACGCGCGATGTTGGGCGAGAGCCAGCATGATTTTTTGCACCGCATGGTCTTGATCTTTAAGATGATCTCGCTTAAGTTGCGGATTTCGGAGAAATCGCACAGCTTAAACGGAGTATGCCGCACAGTCAGGAGGGGGAAATCACTGGTAAGAATATTCTACATCATGTGTGCGACATAGTCCGGAATCCGCGCAACTTTCTCTGAGAATCACCCTCGAGGGAAAGCCGGTAGGCGGAATGGATGGTCCTGTCCAGGATGGCATCTGCAATTGTGGGATCTGGAAATCGGGCATGCCAATCGGCGACAGGTACTTGCGAGACAATGATCGTGGCGGTCTTGGCAAAGCGGTCATCGAACACTTCCAGCAAATCCTGCGCTGCGGAGATTGGGATGGGATCACGCATCCAGTCATCCAGGATCAGCACGTCAGTCTTATTCAGCGAATGCAGCAGTGTGAGGTAAGAGCCATCTTGTCTGGCCTGATTGATGGAATGTAGAAAACGGGAAGTCCGCAGGTAGCGAACAGTGAAACCCTGTCGACACGCTGCGGCGCCCAATGAACAGGCTAAAAACGACTTCCCTGTACCCGTGGCTCCCAGTATCAAAACGTTGAGAGCTTTCTCCACCCAGTTGCACTGGGCCAGTTCCAGAACAAGGCGGCGATCCAGACCTCGCTCCGGAGAAAAATCTAAATCTTCGATGGTGGCTTGCATCGGGAACTCGGCTAATTTCATTCGGCGTTGGATACGGTTGTCTGTGCGCCGAGAATATTCCAACTCGACCAACAACAGAAGCCGTTCTTCAAAAGACAGGGTTGTGTATTGGGGGTTGCTGGCTTGTTCGCGCAAGCCTTCCCGAAAAGCAGGTAGACGTAGTTCCAGCAGTTTTTCTAACAGGGTTTGTGAAATCATGATGTGGTTCCTTATTGGTAGTATTCGTTACCGCGGATATTCTCATGGAGTGGGAGCGTTTCAACAATTGGGGTGCTGATTTGCTTGGCAAGCCAATCCAATTCGTCTTTGAGGGCGGAGTAAGAGTAAGTCCGCGTTTCCAGGGCAGATTGGCTGGCCAACTCCATCAAGACGTGATTGTGTTTTTTCGCCAGGCTCAATATCCCAAGGCAGGTACGGTAGGCTTGTTGAGGAAAAGGGCGGGACTTGATCGCAGCCGAAACCAGCGCGGCCGTGTTCGGCCCGATATGGGTTGCCCATTCCACCAGTTGCTCGGCATTCACCTTGTCGATAAATTGATGATTGGCAGGCATATGCTCTCGGAAAGTGGAAAAACGACCCGGACGGAAGTTGCGAGGATGAACTGCGACAGATTTTCCCTTAGAAAAAATTTCCACCATCCGTTCGGTAGCATGGATCTCCACTTCCTGTTGGATCAGGAGATGCGGAACAGAATACAGGTGCTTGTCAAATTCAACATGGTAGTCCATGTTCACCCGTCCTGTTTTCCGCTCGGCATATTCGTAGGCCTTTTCGGGCAAGGGGCGCAGGTTCGGTTGGTCGATTTCTTCAAATTCTTGTCGCCGGGAGCGGCCCACGGCTTGCATTTCTTTGTTGTTGAACCATTCCAATTGTTTTTGGAGAGCCTGATTGAGCTCAAGCAGGCTGAAAAAAGTGCGTTTGCGTAGTGGCGCAATGACCCAACGCTCAATATTCTGAACTCCGTTTTCTACGGCAGCTTTATCTTTTGGTTTCCTCACTCGGGCGGGTAAGACAGCAAATTGATAATGTTCAGCCAGCTCCTGATAAGCCGGGTTGATGTCTGGTTCATAGTAATTGGGTTTTTGGACACCCGTTTTCAGGTTATCTGGAACAACAATGCGAACCAAACCACCGAAATACTCGAAAGCGCGTGCATGACCATTGTTCCAGTTGGACTGGTTCTCGCTGGCTTGGGCTTCGATGTAGGTGTAATTGGAAGCGGGCAGCACCGCAACAAACACGGAGGCTTCACTGATTTCTCCAGTCTCCGGATTGGTAATGGGAATCTTTACCCCAGCGTAATCCACCTGCATTTCTTCGCCACCCACGTGTTCACGGTGTTTACTGGGCTCAACTCGCGCTTTTTTCCAACGCCGATAATATTCGCAGTATTGGGAATATTGGTAACCGTCCGGATACTGCTCCAAATATTCCATCCACACCAGCCGCAAAGTAACCCCTTTTTGGCGCAGTTCTTTGCGGATCGCTTCCCAATCCGGCATCTGTCGAACTTTTTCATCTACTGCCTTTTGCTCTGGAAACAACTTTTGAATCAACTCATCTTCACTGATTTCCGGCAGCGGCCAGCTAATCCCTGCTGCTTTCGCTCGACGTAAATATTCTCCAACAGTACTGTTGGAGATTTTGCAGGCTCCGGCAATCGCTCGATTGGATAAGCCCGCTTCGTGTTTCAAACGCAGAATTTCTCTTATTTTTCGCATTGTTAATCGCTCCTGGGTCATGTTTATCTCCTTGGTTCCTAAGAGAATAGCATGCCACCTTTTGATTAACCAGCGATTTCCCCAATCCCCCGCTTTGGAAAAAGTGTGCGCCTTACCCCGTTTTGGGTGTGCGCCTTGCCCCGTTTAACCTGTGCGGCTTACTCCGTTTTCACTGTGCGCCTTGCTCCGTTTTTTGCATAGAGTAGGAGCTTGGTTCAGTTTGGCAAATGAAATGAGGCAGTTTTGCATCACTCATTTACCCGACAGGAAAATGCCAGCAAATTTCGTTGATGTCTTCATAAAGGCTGAAAGTGATTTTGAGAGTTGGAGAA
>CAIMZS010000049.1 GCA_903846015.1 uncultured Anaerolineae bacterium
GTGGTTCCATTCTCCTTATTCATCGAGTCAATCATGATTTCTATCAAATGACCGACATATTTTCCTTTTCTCTGGTTCACACTTGCCCGGCACACAGCCAAGATAAACTAAACGGACTCGATTTAGTTGCATGGCTTAGAGATGCATTGAAGAACTACTTACCTGGCCTAACAGTCTTATTGTTAATCTCCTGTCGTTTGCACGCCCGGTCGAGGACCTTGTAACCAAGATTGAAAATGATGGCTAACTGGTAGCCTATCACGCTAACGGTGATCCTGTTCAATCAGGTTGTTCATATTTGATATTGAAAAAATTTCTATGTTGGCCACCAGAATTCGATGATTACCATCGACCGCAAGTTGCCCTGTCAAACTGAATTTCGGCTTTTGTACGCTAACGAACAGACTATCGTATGAAAAACACAAATAATGGTTAAAGCGGAAAAAAAATGGAAAACTTAAGCCGATCCGTCGTCGGTTCTTAGCGGCAAACCGAGTGGTCCAATATCTTAGTCAAGCTCGAAACTTACCGATATACCTATCATTTTACGAAGTTGGAGCATAGTATGAAAAAATTTATTTATATTGTAGCCGTGTCTTTTTTGAGCGTGGCATTCATGGGTAGTTCCTTTGCGGGCGTTCAGGAGAAGCAACAGCAGCTTCAGGAAAAACAAGGGGCGCTAAATGAAAAACAAGTTGAACTTAATCAAGCGGTCCAAAAGGAATCGGTTGAGCGTAGCCAGGAATCCAATAAGTCGATGCAGCAGGTAAGTCGTGCCAGCAAGATCATCGGTACCAAGGTGAAAAATTCCAAGGGAGAAAGCCTTGGCGACATCAAGGACTTGGTGATCGATCCGGAGAATGGCCAAGTGGTCTATGGAGTTGTTTCCTTCGGCGGTATATTAGGCATGGGGGACAAACTCTTTGCCATACCATGGGGTGCGCTAGTTTGGAATTTTGATAAAAAATATTACAACCTCGATCTGGATAAAGAAACCTTAAAAAAGGCTCCCGGTTTTGATAAAAAGCACTGGCCGGACAGTTCAGATAAATGGGAACGGTTGCGTGAGGAGCTTAATCAATTTCCTTTCTATCACCCCAAGGGGTGATGGAAAACCCGGCTGGCGTTAGCGATCTTTGGAATGGCGGTGGCAATAATTGTGAACCGAACGGGGAAACAAAATTTAAGCTGGAATAAAAGATGATGCATTGTGTTTCTGTGTATCAAGGTTTGTCGCCTTATCGTTTGGATCACAGGGCAGATAGACTATTAAGTATGTGTGTTACCGCACAGACCTCTACTGAGCTAGCCGCTATATTGCTTTTAAGCTTATAGCAGCGAAACGTGCGACTGTTCGTCTCAAGCTTGGTTTGCCTGTTAGGGGAATAGACATGAACTGGGATCAAGTAGCTGGTAATTGGAAACAATTCACAGGTAAGGTCAAATCGCAGGAAAGCGCGACATTCTCGTTGGTAATGTCCAAGGGAAATATGGGATCGCAAAAGAGGAAGCCGAAAAGCAGGTCAAGGAATGGGAGAAGCTTCATAGTTGATCGTTGGTATCATTTTATGATACTGACTTAACGCTGTTGCCAAGGGCTCAGGGGGTACGGCTATGCTAATA
>CAIMZS010000050.1 GCA_903846015.1 uncultured Anaerolineae bacterium
CGGGTTGGACTCGGATACGATGTATGGTGCCGTCTTTCGGCGATTTTAATTCATTTTGCATTTTCATCGACTCCAGGATCAATAAGACCTGGCCTTTACTAACAACCTCACCTTCTGACACTGGCACAATAACGACCATACCGGGCATGGGAGCTTTTAGATGGAATTCGCCTCCATCTGCAACTCCACCGCTTACCGCGGATCGAAGTCGTTTTTCCCGTTCATCCTCCACCCGGGCCTCGAAAAGCCGCCCGCGCAGTAATACCTGCCAGTTTTCTTCATCCGGGTAAACGTAACCTTCGTGCGATTTCCCATCGATGATCAACGAATAGACGGGTTGCCCACTAACCGATTCAAAATCTACTTCCAAGATTTTCCCATTAATGCTGATGTGTTTATCATCAATAACATTTACGGTGAATTCTTTTTTACCAATGGTGGTGATATATATCATAATGATTTCTCCAGCCTGTTCATTGTTCAGACTATGGGTCAACTACCAATCTGCTGCTTAACAATTGGCGGAAATGCCTACCTGTGCATCCGTTCCCAACGCCCGACCCACTTCCAGTTGGATGTATCGCGTTCATTGCGCATAACGAATTGGGCTGAACGCTGGGCTTCGTGGTGGGCAACAAGCGTAGCCAGGGCTGCCGCTATTTCATCATCGCCACTGTTTTCTTCCCCCAAAAATGAGAAGCGCTCTTCAACAAAACGGGTGTCATACTGACCGCCCATGAAGCGGTGGCTGTCCATTAATGTTTGATGGAATGGAATGTTGGTTCGTACACCCACAATACGGTATTCTTCCAGTGCCCGGCGCATGCGTAAAATGGCCTGGGCGCGGGTCTCGCCCCATACTATCAATTTCGAGATCATCGGGTCATAATAGGGGGAGATCTCAAAACCAGGGTAGACACCCGTATCGATGCGCACACCTGGCCCGGTTGGAAGCATACTGTGGGTGATGATGCCGGTCGAAGGCATAAAATTATTGTAGGGATCTTCGGCATTGATGCGGCATTCGATGGCAGCTCCGTTGATCTTAATATCTTCTTGTTTATATTGGGTGGGTCTGCCGCGCGCAATGCGGATCTGCTCTTTTACAATATCTATTCCAGTGATCATCTCGGTGATGGGGTGTTCAACCTGCAGGCGCGTGTTCATTTCAAGAAAATAAAAATTTTTTTCCTTGTCAACCAAAAATTCAATTGTGCCAGCATTGACATAGTCAACAGCCTGGGCTGCCTTCACCGCCACTTCGCCCATGCGTTGGCGAAGATTTTCATCCATAAAAGGAGATGGGGATTCTTCAACTAATTTTTGATGGCGGCGTTGGATGGAACATTCGCGCTCATTTAAATGCAGAACCGTGCCGTGATTATCAGCCAGGATCTGGAACTCGATATGACGCGCTCCTTCAACAAGTTTTTCGAGATAGACATTTCCATCCCCAAAAGCGGATTCGGCTTCTCGCCGAGCTGAAGCCAACAATGCGGGCATTTCTTCAATATTGGAAACTTCTCGCATGCCTTTCCCTCCACCCCCTGCAGTGGCCTTGATCAGTAAAGGGAAACCAATTTTCGGCGCAATGGCAAGCAAGGCTTCGTTTGACATGTTTCCGACATCTTCGGTTCCTGGAACCACTGGAATACCTGCCTTTCGGACGGTTTCCCGCGCGGTCATTTTATCGCCCATAGCTGCGATAGAGGATGGCTTTGGTCCAATGAACACCAGTCCTGCGTTTGCGCAGCTTTCGGCAAAATCTTCGCGTTCAGCCAAAAAACCATAGCCCGGATGAACAGCATCCGCACCAGATTTGTGGGCAATGGCGATGATTTTATCCCCGCGCAAATACGAATCTCGCGATTGGGCTGGCCCAAGCAAATAGGCCTCATCCGCATAGCGGACATGCAATGCTTGCCGGTCAGCCTCAGAGAATACTGCCACCGTCTCAATGCCGACTTCGCGACAGGCACGAATGATTCGAACGGCGATTTCACCTCGATTTGCAACCAATACTTTTTTAAACATACTCGCTCCGCATTAAATTTCGGGCAGGAAGGTAATCTTAGCTTCTGCTATCAGGCGTTCCAAAAGGACGATCTGCAGGTCTATCTGCTTGTTGAACAAAAGGGTGCCGGAAGCTGTGGACATAATATTCTGACCTCGGTAATTTTTGAAACGAAGAATGCGGCCTTCAGCATTCCTGATCAGATTTTCATACGTGCTGCTATTCTCTGCTAAGTTTAAAACAATTCGATAGTTGCTAAACCGATCAATGTTATCGGCATCATTTACAATCTGTGATTCGATCGTGATAGGGTGCTCAAAATCAGCTTTATCATCAACATGGACAGCGATGGAAAAACAGATATTTTCAATTTCGGTGTACGAATACCCCAATTGGCTCAATAGTGGGCGTGCCATGCGTGCGCCGATGCGTCCATGCTCCACCCCGTAATCTCGAGTTTCAAATTTCGCGAGATCGTGGAGCAGGCAGGCAGTGACGCATAATTCCGGGTTTCCGCCTTCAGCTTCTGCAAGTTGTTTACCATATTGGGCTACCCGCAGAGTGTGCTGCCAACGGTATAAGAGCGAATTGGAAGATTTGGCCAAGGGCAGACTATTTTTTGCGATCTTTTCCTGGATAAATTCCGAAATTTTTTGAAAACGTTGGTTGGCAATTTCATTCATAGCCTAAAGGGGAATGTTTCCGTGTTTCTTGGCAGGATTGGAATCTCGTTTATTTTGAAGCATTTCAAGCGCATTAATCAGGCGGGCACGGGTTTCATGTGGCTCGATTACATCATCCACATAACCACGTTCTGCCGCAACGTAAGGGTTGGCGAACTTGGCACGATATTCTGCCACCAGTTCAGCCTTCCGCGCGACAGGGTCATGTGCTTTTTCCAGCTCTTTGCGGAAAACGACGCTGACAGCACCATCTGGTCCCATTACAGCAATTTCCGCAGTGGGCCAAGCTAGATTTACATCACCGCGAATATGTTTGGATGACATCACGCAGTAAGCCCCTCCATAGGCTTTACGGGTGATGATGGTTAGTTTTGGAACAGTGGCTTCACAGTAGGCATAGAGCAGTTTGGCACCAGAACGGATTATGCCATGGTGTTCCTGGTTGGTACCTGGCAGGAACCCGGGTACATCTTCAAATGTCACGATTGGTATATTGAATGAGTCACAAAATCGGACAAAGCGGGCGGCCTTTTCACTTGCGTCAATATCCAACACCCCAGCCAGAACTGCTGGTTGGTTGGCAACAATGCCGACGGAGTGACCGCCCAGTCGGGCAAATCCAACCACAACGTTCATGGCATAATTTTGGTGAATCTCGAAGAACTGCCCGTTATCCACTACCATCAACAAAACATCCTTGATGTCATAGGGTTTGCCTGGATCATCGGGAATAATGCTGTCGAGTCTTTCATCCGCGCGTAACGGGTCGTCTCCGCTGTTAAGAAAAGGCGGATCTTCCATATTATTCTGGGGAAAATAGCCCAATAATTTTCGAATTAAATAGAGTGTGTCCGCTTCGGTATCGGCAGCCACCTGACATACGCCTGACTTTTCGGAATGGACACTCGCGCCACCGAGATCTTCAAAGGAGACCTCTTCGTGAGTGACGGATTTTACGACATCCGGGCCGGTTACAAACATGTAAGATGAATTGCGTACCATGAAGATAAAATCTGTTAGGGCGGGGGAGTAGACAGCGCCGCCCGCACACGGTCCCATGATTGCAGAGATTTGTGGAATTACGCCGCTGGCCAGGGTATTTCGAAGGAAAATATCTGAATAACCCGCAAGCGAAACAACGCCTTCCTGAATACGAGCACCCCCAGAATCATTTAGACCAACAACGGGTGCGCCGTTTTTCATGGCCATATCCATTATTTTTACGATCTTTTCGGCATGGACCTCGCCAAGAGAGCCACCGAAGACGGTAAAGTCTTGTGAAAATACATATAACAAACGCCCATCAATCGTTCCCCACCCAGTGATAA
>CAIMZS010000051.1 GCA_903846015.1 uncultured Anaerolineae bacterium
CCCATGCGCAGAGAGATTGTAAATACGTACTTCGCGCGTTTGTCCTACGCGATGGATACGCCCAACCCGTTGTTCAATCCGCATCGGATTCCAAGGGATATCGAAATTGATCAGGGTTCGGCAAAACTGCAGGTTACGCCCTTCACCAGCCGCTTCGGTTGACAACAAAATCTGGGCGTGATGCTCAAAGTCATCTATGGCCTGGTTTTTTGCCGGGATATCCATCTCGCCATGATAAACCACCAGGTTTAAACCCAGGGCGCGTAACCGCTCTGCCAACAGGTTTAGAGTCCGCCGAAAATGGGTGAAAATCAACACCTTTTCGGTCGGATCACGCAGCAAGCTAGCCAGCAACTTTTCAAGCGCCTCGGCCTTGGCCCAGTCACTGATCTGAGTGGATAGATCAGCCAGGGCCAGCAAAGGCGCCGCATCACGGGCCCGTCCGGCCAGGGAGCGCAAAGTAGATTCAGCAGCAGCCGGGCTGCTGCCAATTTCGCGCTGCAGGGTCAGTAAAGCAAATCGGTCCACCTGGCGAAGTTTGCCCGGCTCATTTTCCGGAGGGTGTTCTTCGCCAACCTGACCAGTGTGACCTTTGAGGTGTCCACGCACGTAGTTACTGACTGCCTGGTAAAAGTTATTTTCTTCAGTGGACAGATTCAGACGCAAGGTATGCGCCTGGCGAGCTGGCAGCTTGATATTAACCTGGCTGCGGGTGTGCCGAACCATCACGTCCCCAAGCAAATCGCGTAACTGCCCGCGATTCTTGGGCAGGCGTGGATCACCACTGACTACAAACTGTTTACGGAATTCACGTGGGGTTTTGAGCTGACCTGGTTTTAGTAAGGTAATCAAATTGTAAAGCTCATCCAGGTCGTTTTCAACCGGAGTGGCGGTCAGCAGAACAATGTATTTGCGCTGCAGCTCGTTGATGAACTTCCAGGATGCAGAGTTCCGGTTTTTAAGATGGTGCGCTTCGTCCACTACGATCAGGTCAAAGGGAATTTCAGCCAGGCGAGCCCGATTTTCAGCCCGGCGGGCAGTCGCCAGCGAGGCCAATATCAACGGATAACGGTTCCAAGCCTCCACCCCGGCAGCCCGAAAGGCAGGGTCGGCGGTCGTAACAAAACCGGGCAAACCAAATTTGGTAGCCAATTCCTCGCGCCATTGTTCCACCAAGGCGGCGGGTGTCACCACCATCACACGCTGGACAACATTGCGATCCAGATATTCCTTAATGACCATGCCAGCTTCAATGGTTTTCCCCAAACCCACCTCATCACACAACATGCCGCGCCCGCGAAAACGACGCAACATGGTTTGAGCAGCACGTACCTGGTAATCAAAAGGCGTAAATTGGAGCTGGGCCAGGCAGATCAACTCATCAAAGCCACTGACCAGTAAGGCATGTTCAGCCAGCAATCTCAAATTATAGAGTTCGCGGCTGGCAAAAACTCCCGCGCTGACGCTTTTAAGAAAAGCACCTGAGACGGGCAGCAGTTCAATTTCGATTGCAGAAGGAGCAGGTTTAATGATTTGAGCCATGTGCTTTTTTTATAGAAGAACCAGTAATTTGAGAAAGTTTCGGGCCAG
>CAIMZS010000052.1 GCA_903846015.1 uncultured Anaerolineae bacterium
ATTGGGATTCGGTATAAGTAGCCAGGATGACTGGGGTTTTGACAAAGGCCAGTTTGTGATGTTTGGTATTAGAAATGTTTACGAGAACATGGATGTGCATGCAGAGTTTGGAACAGGTCGCAAACTTACAACAAATATCATCGGGCCTGTTCAAATGCCGAAGAACATTAATATTCTTTTTCGCGTTCATGGCATAGACCTGGATGAGTATGTGACAATTAATAATTCGGTTTATCGGCATTCAAGCAGTCTGTTACGGGATAAACCACTCGTTTTTTGGATTGGATATCAATTGCCCGCACAGGCCAGTAGTTTAAAGGCTATTATTTCCGATTTCACCATCCAGGATAAATAAAATATGTATACGATGTGAACGTCAGTATCGGGATTTTTCAAGGAGAATAAAAATGAATTACTGGATTTTTAAAGCAAACCCAACTCACTATAATATTGATGGCCGGTTGAATGACCCTGACCCGGTGCTGGTCTGGATGGTCAGCCGGTATCTTGAGAAAATTCAACACGGGGATACCGTTTTTATCTGGCGCACCGGCAATCCCCGGGGTATCTGCGCAGTGATGTTGATTGAAGAATGTCCTTATGCCCTGCAAAAAAATGATTATGAGGGTGATGGTTATGAAACCCCCGGTCATGAGGTTATCGACCCGGATGACAAGTGGACGAAGGCCACCATTACTCGACGGTTTAAGATAATCGAGACCAGTGAAATCAAGCTCATCAAGGGTCTTGAACATTTTTCTTTTTCAAAGCTTTTCAACAGGCTACCAACTTCCCAATCACCCCAAGCGAGGGCGAAATCCTGGCGAAGTATATTGAAGAAGTCAGACCAGATAACAGGGACAGCCTTTCTTCACATAAATTGCCGGCGCGGAACACCCCCGCCCCGCAGCCAGAAGTCCGAAAAACTTCTGCGACAGTTGACCTGCTCAAATGCGTAAGCTGCGGCAGGTATGTTGTCAGCACGGACGTCGACCGTCATATCCGCGAAACCCATGCCGGTCAGCTTGTGGATTTTACGAGGACAAAATAGGGTAAACATCCCGAACGAAACAAGGAAGTTCAATATCAAAAGGAAGGTTCTCTTGAAAACCTATAAGTTGGCTAGCGAAGTGATTGAAAAGAACCAGGCTGCCATTGTCATCTTTACGCGCGGTGAGTTTTTCGAGTTTGACTCTGCCGGAAACGGTTCGACCGGGCATTGGAAGGCCAGCGCTGCAAGCGTGGAAAAGATGGACAAAGTCATTGTATGCCTGCGCGGAGCAAAGGTCAGGGATAACCGGATTTTCCTGGGCAATTTTACCGGCTCCAAGCCATCCAGCCTTGTCCCCGGCAGGCTGGTCATCCGTTTTTCAGCTCTCCAGGAGGTTGGAACCACGGACATGACCTGGACTGAGTTCTCCGGGTGCCAGGGACCGGTGAGGTATATACTGGGGTAACGCAAGGTTATCGAAAATTTCGAGTGAGTGATGATATTTTGAGGTCAAGATGGAAGAGTCAAAACCGCAAGCACAACAGGATAACTCCGTGAAACCAGTCTGCGAATATCTGGTTAATGGCCCCATGCCAGCGTCAGACCTGATGTATATGAGCTTTCTACGGAATTATCTTGACATGGGCCTTATTGATACGATACTGGATATCCACTTTATGCTGCAATCAATTTGCGAGAACGGCTCACCCAGATGGTGGAAAGGCAGTGTTGCCGAGTTCGAGCAGGAGTTTGATACCATTTACCAGCAAATGTTTCAAGATGTTACAAAATATGACGATATCGTATGGCAGGCTGCCCAACATGAAGTAGAAGAAGGAAATATTGCACCTCTTCCTGAAGATGAAACCGATGATGAACGGGAAAAATATCTGACGCAGGGGATGAAGCGATTGCACCAGATATGGGCGGTCGAGCTATTAATGAATATGTGGGTTAACGCCGCGGGAGTGTGACAGGCTTCAATCTTCATGTGATATTTTGTCGCTTACAAATTATAAAAATTACGTTTTGAGGTTCTGATGGCTGACATTGAAAAAGAACAACAAGAACAGCACGAAATTCGCGGCGTCTCGAAAACCATTCGCGAATTGCTCAAAAGTATGAAGTACTCTATCGATTTCTACCAGCGCGAGTACAAGTGGCAGACCAAGCAGGTCGAGGAACTGCTCGATGACCTGACCAATCGCTTCCTTGAAGACCACGATGACAATAATCCGCGTGAGGCTGTGGCCGGCTATGGCTATTACTTCCTGGGCTCCGTGGTTATCAGTAACAAAAAAGGGCATAAATTTATCATCGATGGCCAGCAGCGCCTGACCACGCTCACCCTGCTGTTGATTTTCCTGCATAACGTCCAGCGTGAACGCGAAGACCGGGTGGATATTGCCGACTTGATTTTCTCTGTCAGGTTCGGCAAGAAATCCTTCAATATGGATGTCCTAGAACGCCAGGATGTCATGGATGCGCTTTTCAATGAAATTGATTTTAATTCAACGGAAGCGCCGGAATCGGTTCGGAATATTCTGGCGCGCTACCGAGACATCGAAGCGCATTTCCCTGAAGATATCAAGGATGAAACCCTGCCTTATTTCATAGATTGGCTGATGGAAAATGTAGTCCTGGTGGAAATCACAGCCTACAACGATGATGACGCCTACACCATCTTTGAGACGATGAACGACCGCGGCCTGTCATTATCTCCAACGGATATGCTCAAAGGCTACCTGCTGGCAAATATTACCGATGATACCAAGCGTATTACCGCTGCTCAGACCTGGAAGAATTGCATCCAAAACCTGGTGGGAATCAATAACGATGATGTGGCTGATTTTTTCAAAGCCTGGCTGCGCAGCCAGTATGCCAATTCAATTCGTGAGCGCAAAAAGCATGCCAAAGCGCAAGACTTTGACCGCCTTGGCACTGAATATCACCGCTGGGTCAGAGACCATAAAGATGCGATGGGCCTGAAGAAGAGCGATGATTTCTATCAGTTCATAGAGCGCGACATGAAATTTTTTGCACGCCAATACCAGGCGATACGCGATGCATCCCGACAATATACTGCGCGGTTTGAAGATTTGTTCCATATTGCTCAGTTGGGTTTTACCCTGCAGTACCCAATTTTATTAGCTCCATTGAGACCCGGCGATGACGAACAAGCCACCGAGCGGAAAATACGCATTGTTGCAGCGTTCATTGAAAACTTCTTAGCCAGGCGTCTTTGGAACTGGCACAGCATTTCATATGCCACCCTGCAATATACTGTATTTTTGATTATGAAGGATATTCGCGGAAAAGCCCCGGAAGACCTGGTTCCGATACTCACAAAGCGCTTGCAGCTCGAAGAAGATTTCAGCAGAAATGAACGTTTCAGTATGCACAAGATGAATCGCTACATGGTTCACCGTTTGTTGGCGCGCATGAGTGATTTTCTGGAAAGGCAATCCGGCTTACCTTCCCATTATGTTGAATATGTTGGCAATGGAAAAGTACGCTATGAGGTGGAACATATCTGGGCAAATCATTACGAAAACCACTCTGACGAGTTTGGTCATGCCAATGATTTTGCTGATTACCGCAACAAAATTGGTGGCTTGTTGTTGCTGCCCAAATCGTTCAATGCCAGCTACAGCGACCTGCCCTATGAGAAAAAACGCGAACATTATTTTGGCCAAAATTTACTGGCTCAATCTTTGCATCCCCGCTGCTATGAACACAACCCCGGGTTTCTGCGTTTTGTCGCGGAAAGCGGTATTCCTTTCAAACCCTATGACCAATTCAACAAGGCAAGTTTTGAAGAGCGCCAAAAGCTTTACACCAAACTTGCAGAAAAAACCTGGAGCGTGGAGAGGATGGAACAAATCTAAACATTTTATTGCCTCGATACTTTTATCTTTTCGGGATTGTGGTAAAACCTTTTGGTTGAATAGTATGCAGCGTTACAAAAATAGATTAGAATATTTGTACTAACAATGATGCCCCGCTCATGTTTCGACCATGACGGGGCATTGGTCAAGCCGATTGCGGCGGCCTGGCAGATGTGATTTTAACACATCCCGGGCGGGAAGGATAAAGAATGCCTGGAAACCAGGATGTGTTCATTCACGTGCAAAAAAAGCGGGAAAGTGTGCTAAACCGGATTGAGCTTTGGCTGCAGAACCAGAGCAATTTGCTTGCCTATCGTCCCTTCGTGATTACCCCGGAGCAATATGATGTGCTCAAATTTCCGAAAAGGATTTGGAGCCTGCAGGTTGATGTTGACCGGGACAATTACCAATTGGTCGTTCATGCCACCTGGGGTTCATTGGAAGATGTTTTATCCAAAACCCTGGAAGAAATCGACC
>CAIMZS010000053.1 GCA_903846015.1 uncultured Anaerolineae bacterium
AGTCGATTTAGTAATTCAATCCAGACGCTTGTTTTAAAATACTAAGGCACCTTTTTTCTGTCTCTACCCAAGGTAATTGTTTTAACAATTTCTAATGCGTCGTAATTGTTATCCGCACGGGCACGGATTCATCGCGGCGATCAGTTGAAAATTTGCGCTGAAGGTCAATGAGCCTTGCGCCCGGCTGATGGTGACGAACTTGTCTTCCATCGGTTGGCGCAATACTTCCAATACGCGCTGCCCAAATTCCGGGAATTCATCCAGGAAGAGCACGCCTCGGTGCGCCAGTGAAATCTCGCCAGGGTGCGGGATGTTGCCGCCGCCCACCAGCCCGGCGTGGCTGATAGTGTGGTGCGGCGCGCGGAAGGGGCGATGCCTTATCAACGGCGTGCCGGCAGGCAGTTGGTCCGCCACCGAGTAGATGCGTGTCACATCCAACGATTCGTCGATCGACATTTCCGGTAGGATGCCGGGCAGGGCTCTTGCCAGCAGAGTCTTACCGCTGCCGGGGCTGCCGGTCATCAATACGTTATGCCCACCAGCCGCGGCCACTTCCAGGGCGCGCTTGACGTGTTCCTGGCCTTTGACCTCGGCAAAATCGGTCGGCAAGTAGAGTGGGACGGGGACTTCATCGGATGGCTGATAAGGCGGGATCAGGTGGCTGCCGGAGAGATGGTCGAAGAGCACAGCCAGGGTGGAAACGGGGATTACTTCGATGCCTGGGATCAGGGCTGCTTCGGCTGCATCCATCTCGGGTACGATAATGCGTTTATAACCCTGCGCTCGGGCGGTGGCTGCCATCGGCAGAACTCCGCGCGCATGGCGCACTACGCCATCCAGAGAGAGTTCGCCGATTACGAGTGTGCTTTCAAGGGTTTCAGGCGCAAGGTGGCCCCCCAACACGATAACACCCAGGGCGATGGGCAGATCGTAATACGGCCCTACTTTGCGCACCGAGGCGGGAGCCAGGTTAACGACCACGCGATGACGCGGGAAGTGCAGACCGGCATTTTTCACCGCAGTTTGAACACGCTCGCGGCTCTCCTGCACGGCTGTATCAGGCAGGCCGACGATCGTCATACCGGGTTGTCCGTTGGTGAAGTCAACTTCAACTTCAACGACAACCCCTTCCAAACCAACCACAGCGCAAGAAAATATTCGTGAAAGCATGTTAATATTTTACATTCAATCTGCCCTGATGGGGGCTTGAACAGGTAGTAATCGTGAAGCAAATTGTCTAAAGCCAATCTGGGGCAGGTTCACCAGTCTATCCGCGGCTTTCCCGTGAGCGAAGTTCTGCATACCCTGTATGTTGCGTGAATTTGTTGGCTGTCAATATTCCCCTGGTTGTTGAAGGTTTCGATTTCGGGAGCTTGCAAATCTTGGCGAATCAGAACAGGAGATTTAACCATGTCTGATCAAGAACTCCTTTCTCGTATCCGCTGGAATCCTGTGTTGGCCTTCAGCAAACCGACTACACTTGCCAGGGTTACCCGGGACGACCCTGCAGGATTAGCAAATTACCAACCTCAAAGCCTACCTGTTGTGCGATGATCGGGCATTTAATTTTCATCAGAAAGAAGACCCTCTCGCCTTGCGTGTCAAGTGTCTCGTAGTTGGCCTGGCCTTTGGCGATGATCAAATCCGCGGCCCGATAAATTTCCAGGAATTCAGGGCTGCACATTTCCAAAATTGTGCCGGGGGCCTGAGAACCCGTTGATACAATCTGTGCCAGCGTTGCGCCAAGACCAGCAGTGACGGCATCTTCAAGCGTGGCATCATTGAGAATGGGGCCACTCTTCACTGCATAATGTATTGGCTTGCCAATTTGCTCGACCAGGAAACGGTCAAGGACTGCTTCGCCAGCGTTATCTGCCAGGTACAAAATTGATTTGGCTGACGCAACTGCTGAGCGGAAATTCTCAATCCCATCTCCCGCAATTGACTGTTCCAAAGCCTGCCGGACGACTCCCCACAGGTCATAGGTTTGGCCTGGAATGACATCGATGATGTTACCGGCAATGGCAAGGCGGGTGGCTGTATCAAAGGGATCAGAAGATTTCTCCATCAGCTCGCGGAAGCCCTGCTGGCTGGCAAGCGCCACTTCCAGCCCGGCCAGGCGAACGGCCCGATACGGGTCATCCACACCTGCAGCCTGGCAAACATACGGATTGAGCAGGGCTAGCATGTGGGCAGGGGACAGTGCAGGATCGGCCTCAGCCAGCATGCTCAGGATCTTGCGCAGGGTGGTAGTTTCTCGCTCCAGCGTCACCCCTGCCGTACGATAGTGCCCGTTCTCGCAGAGCCGCATGGCATTCAAGGATTGCTGGAACAGGCAGGCGTAACAAGCAGGAAAGGTGCGCATAAAAGCGTTATTTGTGATTCTTGGACTTCGCTGCTGTCGTGAGCAAGGATCTCTTTTTGGATATCATGCGCCGGTAACTTGGCATCATCTTTTGCGGATTTTCACCGTTGAGCACAGCGATGGCGTGGGATATTAATTCATCCTCGTCCAGCATGGATTGAACTGCCGGGACAGATTTGCGAACAGGGTATAAACCCGCCTGCCCGGAAATTAAAGGGAAGCGCGCCGCGTTTACAGCTATCTTCCAGGGAATTTTAATCGTGGAACGAATGTGCTTGATTGAACTATCCTTATTCACCTGGGGGTTCAGATGGATTTCCTTCGCCACCAGCACCACGAGATGCCGATAAATACGGGTTAGTGCAAGCCAGGCCATCAACATAACCAGCCCATAGGTCAGAATCATGAGGTTGAATGACAAGGCATTTGCCTCATAAAAATATAATATTTGTCTTCCGACCGCCCCTAACATTCCTTCAACTACTACTCGTACCATGTTTTATTTTCCCTTCTGGAAAATTTCGAGGGGCCCCCAAACAAGGCGCCCCTCGAAATTAGTTGTATTTGAAATCTATCAGCGAGTGGCTACTTGGCAGCGCCCGCAAAGACATCCCAAGCGTGCTCGTTCTTCTTATAGAAGAAGAACAACAGGCCAGTGACGACTGCGAATAAGCCGATTCCGGCCCAACCGAGATTTTGACCGAGCCACATAAACGCCAGCGGTGTCCAGACGAACCCGTCGGCGATACTGGAAATCATGGAAGCGTTGGCAGGGATGGCAAAGCCAGCGTCGCCCGCCACCTTGGTGATGGTCGGAGCCAGGGTATTGGCTGTGAAGAAGCCTACGAGTACCAATACAGTACCGATCATTACCATGCGTACTACGTTGCCCTTGGCTGCCGGGGCGATCTGGGTGCACCAGAAGACCAGGACTGCCAGATCAGCAAACAGAATCATGCGGTTGCCAGGTAGGATGATCGAGAGCAGGATCGCGATCGGGACCAGGAGCAAACCTGTGGCAATATTGGCCGGATGACCGGTAAGGACGGCTGAATCCAAGCCAATGTAGACCTCGCGGCCATTGGAGCGCTTGGACATAAACTCGCGTGCCGATTCTGAAATCGGGATCAGGCCTTCCATCAGGATGCGTACCATGCGGGGCAGTAAAACCATCACGGCCGCCAATTGCATGGCGAGCAGCAGGACTTTGCCCAGAGTGGGAACGAAAGCGCCAGCAAATTCGCTGAAGTAAGCAATCAGACCGAGCACTATGCCGATCAAAAGACCCATGACCATGGGATCGCCGATTGTGGGGCCCAGGGTCTTTTCGATGGTCTCAGTGTCCGCTTTCCAATCGCGCACGACGGGGATGCGTTCAATTAGCCAGTTGACTGGCAGGCCAATCATGACCAATGGAGCGGTTGCGCCGTGTGGAATGGAGATGCCCGGTAGTTCGTAGAATTCCTGAATGCCTTTGGCAGTCCAGTCGGCCAGGAAAAGCATGAAAGCCGCAGTAACGGCAGCAGCTGTCAAGCCCATGGCTAGATTACCGGTCACAGCCGCCACCAACGAACCGGCGAAAGCGTAGTGCCAGAAGTTCCAGACATCCACATTGAGGGTCTTTGTTACTTTGGTTGCCAGCAGGACAACATTAACGAGCAGGGCAATCGGGATGACCCACAGACCAACATCGGTCGCAAAAGCCACGGCTGCCGCGGCAGGCCAACCAACATCCACGATGTCACGTTTGATATTGGCATTGGTCACCAAAGCCTGCGAAACACCTGAGAGGGAACCCCACATCAGGCCAATAACCAGGTTGATGCCGATGAAGGCCACACCAATTATGACGGCTGAACGGAAGGCCCGTCCGACCTTGGTGCCTAGAACGATCGCAAAGATGAATATGAACACGGGCAAAAGGATAGTTGCCCCCAGGGTATCGATGAGCGACTTTAAAACTTCGGCAATTCCATTCATTTTTCAAATCCTCCGGTTTTATTGCGATAGTGCCCGTACTCGCAGGGCAAAAGGTGGAACAAATAAGAGCTGGAATTTTACGAGCCAATGATTTTTCCTGAGAGAAACCTCCTTTAAGATATAACACGCATTGATTTCATTAGATGCTGTAAAAAAAATATTATTTTGCCGACTAACGCCATCGTGATAGTGCCGGTTCTAGCGATAGTGCCGGACCTAGCACGGCCACGGCCGCGACAATTATTTTCGCAGAACATCCATGATTTGTGCCATAACTTGGTCCTTCCCAATGCCGGTCAGAAAGGCGATCCCTTTTATCACTGGAATTCCAGGGTCAAAACGCAGAGTGGATGTGGTGACAATCAGGTCTGCGCCTTCAGCCAACAAAATCGATATTTCGGCTGCTTTGCATTGTTTTACGTTGACACCCAGTTTTTCCTTCTTACAGGCTTCCTGGATGGCGATGGCCACCACGGTGGACGTAGCTATACCAGTACCACAGGACACAATAACTGTTTTAGCCATACCAAATCTCCTTGTATGTTGATGAAAATCGGCTCAGGTTAGGAAGTTGGTGACATCCTGGAAAGGATACTGAGGACCTCTTCAGGAGTCTGCGCTTCAATAAGTTTAAGAACAATTTCGGGCTGCTGAAAGATTTGAGAGACCTCCTGCAGCATAGTAATCTGAGATTTGGGTTGGTCCAGTGCCAGCATGATGACCAGGCGCACCGGAATTTCTTCATCAGAATCGACCATGTTACGAAAAACGACTGGTTTTGTAAGCGTCGCCAATGCTAATGCAGATTGATTAACAAATTCAATATCTACATGTGGAATTGCAGCATTTATGTCCCCGCTCAATGGAAGCCCGGTAGGCATATTTTCTTCGCGCTTGAGGGTCGCTTCAATAAACCCATCTTTTACATAGCCCATAGTGTGCAGCTTTGTGCCGAGTAAGCGAATCACTTCTTCGGCATTCTCTGCTGCTAATTGGATGCAAATTGCTTCCGGTTTTAAGAACTCGTGTACTTTCATTTTATTTCCTTATAGATC
>CAIMZS010000054.1 GCA_903846015.1 uncultured Anaerolineae bacterium
AGTTTTAATAAGCCAAAATTGTCGGGTTACGCTATCGCTAACCCGACCTACTGAACTTCCGCATATGGTTCTGTCATGGTAGCAACTTTACGATTGGACGCAGCACTGCATCCATCGTGACGAGCCTCTGTGTTAGCCAGTCGATGTATTCGTGCCAGCGTTGCTCATCTTCAATCGAGGCATCTGGATACCAAGAGGCTATCCGGACTGCCTTGGCATCTGGTAATTCTTGCCAGTCCAACACGAACCCCAGTTTGGCTTCGATTTCCTGCTTCTGAGCGGAAAGGTTGGCGAAATGCTGTTTGGCCTGAGGGCCGGGTATCCAAAGCTCGATCCCCAATCGCTCATCACGGGTATTGGCAGTGATGTTCAAGGCAAACCCTGAGCGTCCGATGGAATTGTTCAACCAGTGTTGGGGCCTGGGTTTTTGCGGACGAATTTGAGGAGCCTTTGCAGCCAAATGTTCAACTAGAGCCAACCAGAATTTCTGCTGCAACTGCTTTGTTGGTGTTGTCGCAGCCGCAACGCGGGCTTGCTCGCGGCCAGCTTTTACCCATTCGTTGGGTTTTACGACGTTCTCAAATTTAGGGGCCAGCGGTGAATCGCCGATTTTCCATAATTCAACCTCGACAGCGAAGAAGTTGAGATCATCGGTCGTGTTTTCGTTCAGAAATTGTAGTGCGGCAGAGTGTTCGGGGCGAAATGATTCAGCAATCCAGATGACCTTCTTAGCGTCTACACCAGCTGCATAGGCAATGATCTGGCCAAGATGCGTGTGGTTAGTCTTTTCAAGCTGATTTTCAATGATGACTTGCTCGTCGCCATCAGTGCAGAGGATGTCGAGTTTAAAGTCGCCAACCCAGTGTTCAGTGGCAACCAGCACCAATTCGCTAATGCCAAGCGCATCAGCGAGCGCATTCAGATTATCGGTCTCGGCTAACCAAGGAGTGAAATCATTGGCCTCGTGCTTCCAAGCTTCACGCAAGGGCACTCGCTCCAATTTGCTCAAAGGTTTCTTGGTATACATGCGATGGCTCCTTTAAAAATTGATTGAGAGCTCTTGATGTGAAGGAAACATTCCAAGGGGAACTGCAAAATCATATTTATCACTCGGTTCACTATAAATTGTGGCTGCTAAATTTCCCATTGCAGCCATTCAACCAGATAGCACGAAAGACCACAAAGGGTCAAAACAAGACGGTCACGTTACAAACCAAAACATTAATTATCCAAAAACTACATTCCAGCCTAAATTTTCAAATATACGCTTCAATTGCAAGATTAAAAGTTATGTGCTGTATAGTACTTTGATAATTATAATAAGTAAAAACGGTTCTGAACAAAAAATAATCAACACCGTCTAAAACTAATTTCTGCAACGATGCCAAAATATAGCCATGTAGGTCGGGTTAGCGCTAGCGTAACCCGACATTTAGAAGACATTTAAAAGCCCTTTGATTATTCATAGCCAATATCATCAGCAAAAGTTACTTCAACGTCGCCCCAATTGTTATCTAAAATATTTAATTTTATATATCGATGAATACTTGAATATTGCCAGTCACTTGCGCGTTTTACAAGCCCATGTTTTACCAGATTGTAATGGATATAATCAATATGCTTCTGAAAATCCTGCTCATTTCGCAAACAATGCTCCCATCCACGATGCTGCCATATTTCTTGTTGTTTTTTATTTTTACGGTTTATGTTTTGAACGATAAATGGATCAGGATATTTCTTGGTGAATGCAGTTTTAATAAGCCAAAATTGTCGGGTTACGCTATCGCTAACCCGACCTACTGAACTTTGAAACAGATTTCTTCAGTAATCATTCAATCTGGTAGCTCATACTTCACGCGCTTACTTGTCGAAGCTTGCCGGCAAGCTTTCCTACCATGTCCTCAATACCTTCGCCATTAGCTAGATATTTCAGAATTCGATGGTGCGCCATGTCAAATGGAACGTCGTCGAATGACTGCGAAATCGGAATAACAAGCTTCCCAAGAGTGTGAGCGATGCCCGTTTCGTACATCACGTTTGGATTCTTTCCTGTGAAATCTACAACCACGATATGTGCTCTGAAAATCAGGTTGAAAATATCTTGGACTACGGTGCTTTCTTCCCAGATGTCGTCCACGCGGAGGCAGCGATATCCCGCTGTAGCACAAGCACGTTGAATACCTTCGTGTGTTACATTAAATCCAGCGTTGAACGGCATCATCACCGCAACCAAGTCGGTTTCTATGGCCCTGTTTTCTGGAACCTGGAAGACGTTAGGGGCAAACGTAATCTTGCGTTCGGATGGTTTGGCGGACACGAACTGACTTTCGTCTGGATATTTTTCAGTTACGTGTGTTTCAAAAATATCAAAAGCATTTTCGTCTTGTTCCGCAATTCCTTTGATTATCGTGAGAGCGTTTCCTGGGTAGTCTTCGTCGCCCCAAGAGAGGCTACGCAACAAACGTGGGTGACTGGAAATCAGGCCAGAGCAGCCCGTAAGAAGACCGACTTCCTCCCAGTCACCCGCATCGAATTCTGCGACGACCTTTTCTCGTAGAGCAAGGATTCTTTTTCCAAGTACGTAATCAATCATGAGAGCGACCTATTTATGAAGAATAATGACCAAATGTGGGGTATAAATGAAGTACGGAGTTTGTTTATATTTATAGACAGTAATCCAATTCTCTTCACCATGGTTGTCTGTGACAAATTTGATAAAATCTTCAAATGGATTATTTGACATGCTTTTAATTACCTTCTATCTCATGCGATTTGTGAATTGGCGA
>CAIMZS010000055.1 GCA_903846015.1 uncultured Anaerolineae bacterium
ATTGCCGGAATGACAAAAGGCAGCAGGGTGATAAATTCGACCGAAGTCCTCAATTGAGGTAATTTCAAGCGCACCCAATAAGCTGTTGGGACGAAGATCAAAATACCAACAACAATCGTCAACAATGCCCAAAGAACAGATGCAGAGAAATCGAACAAGAACTTGGGATCATTGAATAGATTTTGATAAGCCCGAAAACTTAAATGCCCAAGTTCGGCGCGCAGCGAAAACAGAAAAGTTGCCAAAAGTGGTAAGAAAAAATATAGGATGCCAACCACCATCCACAACCAGGACCATAAAACACCAACTCGCTTCATCGCAACCACCTTTCAGCTTTTCGTTGGAGTAATGTGTAACCCGTAATCACGATTGCCATGATAATCACCATCCCCAAAGCCATTGCATATCCAATCCCCGGGTCATTCAATACATCGCCACGCAGTTGCGCCCCAATTACAATGGTAGCAAGATTTACGCCCGCTCCACCGGTCAGAGCCTGTGCTGTAGCAAATGCCCCAAAAGAATTACCAAAAAGGAGGATCATAGTTCCAAGTAGTGATGGCAGCAAAATAGGGAAAGCCACATAACGCCAATATTGCAAGGGGGTTGCTCCCAAATTTTCAGAAGCCTCCAACCATTCTCTTCGCAAACCATCAATCGCTGGAGCAATGATCAAAACCATCAAAGGAAACTGGAAGTACATGTAAACCAGACTTAGCCCCCAAAATTTATAAAGTGTAAAATCATTGGCATATAGATCAATTCCTGCCGCCTTTAACCACCCGGTCAGCATGCCCGTTGGACTTAATAGAGCAATAAAGGCGAAGGCAAGCGGGACGCCAGCAAAATTCGAGGCTACGCCACAAAATGTCATCAAACTTGAACGCATGAACCGGGGAAGACCTCCTCGAATCGCCGAAAAAGCCAGAAGAAAACCAAAAATACCACCCCCAAGCGCCGTAACAATACTTATCTTGATGCTTATCCAGTAAGCATTTAAAATAAACGGATCACTTAATCCTAAAATATTTTTGAAAGTAAACTGATTCGTGGTCGAATCTTGAAAACTGTTGATAAAAATAGTTGATGAGGGGTAAATAAGAAATAGAAGAGCAAATAAAAAAAAGGGCATCGCGCCAAGCCATGCCCAAGACATTTTAGGAGGAGCAGGACGCGCCGATGGCGCGTCCTGCTTTACAGATACCACGATGGTCCTACTTTACATCAACGCCGACAGTCTTATCCCATCCAGCCTTGATTGCATCAGTCGCTGCTGTGAGTTGAGCGGGGGTGGGAGAAACAGCCGAAGCGTAAGTGCTTGATGAGGGTAACTTGGCTTTCAGATCCGCCGGGATTACACCGCGTGCTTCCATATCTGCCTGGTGAACACCATGAGCATAACCCTTGATCCAGGCCAATTGGCCCGCATCAGAGTGGAGGATTTCCATCCACAACTTGGCGCAATTGAGGTGGGGCGCATAAGCGCTGATAGCCTGAACATACATGCTGGCAACAGTTGGAGAAAGATATGTCACTGAAAGGGGTGGGTTGCCTGCAAGGGAATCTTTATCACCAAAAGCGTTGTAGTCCCATGCCAAAGTGATCGGGGTAGCGCCTTGAGCAATGGTGCCTACCTTGGCGATTACCGGCACAAAGTTACCAGCCGCATTCATCTGCTTGAAGAAATCAAGACCTGGTTGAATATTATCCAAACTACCGCCATTTGCGAGTGCAGATGCGATCACGATCTGGATTGCCTGGTTCGAGCTGCGGGGATCTCCAGTGAGAGCAACCTGGCCCTTGTATTCAGGCTTGAGCAGATCTGCCCAAGTAGCGGGAACATTCTTCACAACTGCGGTATTTACTTCGAGGGCCATAACGCCGTAGTAGCCGCCGGTCCACATACCATTCGGATCTTTGGATGGGATTCCCAGCACCGTGTCAGGAATCTTGTCCCAATTCGATACCTTGTAAGGTTGGTAAGCACCGGCATCGATACCTTTTTTGCCATATGCATAGCCAACATCAACGATATCGGGGGATTGTGGGCCCTTGTTGCCTTTATTGGCGTCGATGGCCTTAAGCTCATCTGCTGAACCAGCGTTTTCGTCCAATGAGTTGATCTTAACGCCTGATTGAGTTTCAAACAGTTTAAAGATATCGCCATAATTGGCCCAGGAAGCTGGCGTGGCAATGATGGTAAGCATACCTTCGGCTTTGCAGGAAGCAACCAGACCATCGATGCCAGAAGCAGCGGGGGCGGCGGGTGCCTGGGTAGCGGGGGTCCCGCAGGCTGCCAGCAAAATCGAAGCAACCATCAAAAGCGAAAAAACCTTGAACAACAAATTCTTATTGCGCATTTCCTTCTCCTTTTGAAATTAGCATTGCATGTGGATAGTTCCACCTACACTGATATTATATACGATTAAGATACGAGTTGTTAGACAAAGTCAGATTATTATATTAACACTCAGTTAATGTTTTGAAATCCACAGCAATAACATATAAACCCCCGCCGATAACAACGCACTGAAGGGGATGGTCACCAACCAAGAAATCAGGATTTCGCTTACGATACTCCAACGCACCTTTCCTGGTCTTTCAGAAGAACCAACACCAACAATCGCCGAACTTACTACATGAGATGTACTGACTGGCATGCCCAATAAGGATGCGCTTAATAAAATAATTGCCGAAGAAAATTGTGCCGAAAAGCTATGAATGGGCCGGATTCTATAAAATCTTCCTCCGATTGTGCGAATCATCTGTGAACCGCCAAATAGTGTTCCAAGCGCAATACCAGTCGCGCTGCTGATAATCACCCAGGTAGGAATAGCAAACGTAGTTATGGAACCTCCGATGAGAAGACTCAATGTAATAATCCCCATCGTTTTCTGCGCATCATTTGCTCCATGGCTGAGAGCCATGGCCATAGCCGTAAATAATTGGCCTTTCTTAAAAAGTTCATTTACACGTGGAGTTGCATTGCGCGAGAAAAAATAAATCAGGCGAGTGATGATAAAACCAAAACCAAAACTAACCGCAGGCAAGGCAAACAGGGCGATTAATACCTTTCCCAGCCCATAAAATTTTATTGCGCCAAATCCGCCGCTAACCCCTACCGCGCCTATCAAGCCACCGATCAAGGCATGCGAAGAACTTCCTGGAAAACCTAAAAACCACGTCAGTAAATTCCAAGATATCGCGCCGATCAAACATGCTGCAATAACACTTAAAGAAATGGCATTTGCATCAACTACATCATTTCCGATCGTTCTGGCTACAACGACGCCAAAAAGAAATGGACCGATAAATTCAGCAATCGCAGTGATTGCCAATGCTGTTTGTGGGCGAAATGCATAGGAAGTAATCATCGTCGCAACGATATTACTCGAATCGCGCATTCCATTCATAAAGCCAAATAGCATTGCAAGTGAAATAACCACGACAAGCTCAGGATTCATTTTTTGGCTCAAGTTCTCTTGACAACAATATCAGCGATCGTATTTGCCGCCTCATCTCCGCGATCCGCAGCATTCGACAAATGACGATAGACTTCTCGCAATTTTAACATTTCAACCACGTGGGTAATATCTTGAGGGCCGCTAAATAAATCCGCCAATGCTTCACGGTAAACAGCTTCGACTCTATTTTCAAGCGCTTTGGCCCGCTGGGCATGATCAATAGCCACAGCAGGGTGTTTTTGAAGCCGCTGAACAGCTTGATGAATTTCGTATGCGGCATCCTTTAACAGGGAAGCGATGCGTTGCATAAAAGGTGTCGGTTTTACTTTCAAAATCACCATCTCAATCACAGTACTGTCTGCGTAATCCATCACGTCATCGATCGAACGGGATAATGCAAAAACATCCTCACGATCAAAGGGGGTCACAAAACTGTGGTTCAGTTCATCAATTAAAATTCGGCGAACTTCGTCTGCTTCTTTTTCCTTAAGGGATAATTGTTCAGCCACTTCAGGCGCCTGGGTCTCAAGGTATTTAACCATCAGGTTGAGACCCTCCAGGGTAATGGATGCTTGCTGGACAATCAAATCGTAAAATCTTCCTTCACGGTGTTTAAATAAACCAAACATAAAGTACCTCTATTGTAAATTCTAAATAGATTTATAAACTGGGGGGATCTGTAGCATGAAATTATACGATCAGATCGCTTCATTAAAAGTTTTGTTGTAGAATAAGAGAAGCATTATATCATTCTAAAATCCATCACCTTTATAAGGAATTAGCATGCCCACCTATGATCCAGAACCTTTCCGAATCAAAGTCGTTGAACCCATCAAGCTTATCTCGCCAGATAAACGCCGTACGGCCATAGCGAATGCTGGTTACAATGTTTTTACATTAAGGGCTGAAGATATTTTCATTGATCTACTGACCGATTCTGGCACTGGGGCGATGAGCCACCACCAATGGGCAGCGCTGATGGAAGGCGATGAATCTTATGCCGGCGCGCGTTCTTATTTCGAGTTAAAAAAAGCGGTTGAGGATATCTTCGGTTTCAAGCATTTTGTTCCCACCCACCAGGGCCGCGCAGCCGAGAATATCATCGCAGCGGTACTCGTAAAACATGGCAACCACATCCCGTCCAATATGCACTTCGATACAACTGATGCCAACATCCGCGCACGCGGCGGAAGACCGGTCAACCTCGTGATTGAGGAAGCCTTCGACCCAGCCAACCCCCACCCCTTTAAAGGCAACATGGATATCGAGAAACTGCAAGCCTTCATTGAGCAAACTGGGCCTCAAAATATCCCGATGGGCATGATCACTATCACCAACAATGCGGGAGGTGGCCAACCAGTTTCGATGGAAAATATTAAAGCAGTTGCCACCCTTTACCATTCCTACGGTATCCCATTCTTCATTGACGCCGCCCGCTATGCTGAAAACGCATATTTCATCAAGCTGCGCGAACCAGGTTACGCCAACCACACCCCAATTGAAATTGCCCGTGAAATGTTTTCCTGCGCAGATGGCTTCTGCATGTCTGCAAAAAAAGACGCCATCGTCAATATTGGCGGTCTGCTCGCATTGAATGACGATGTTACCTTCCAGCGTATATCGAATGAATTAATCTTGCGTGAAGGTTTTGTGTCATACGGTGGGCTGGCTGGGCGGGATTTGAGCGCAATGGCTGTTGGGCTATACGAGGGATTGGATGAAGATTATCTCGCCTACCGCCTGAATCAAACCGCATACCTGGCTGGATTGATTCGGGAGCAAGGAATCGGATTGATCGAACCACCAGGAGGCCATGCCATTTACGTAGATGCAGGTTCTCTTTTGCCGCACATCCCTCATGCAGAATTTCCCGGACAGGTACTGGCCGTTGAGATGTATCTCGAAGGTGGCATTCGTACCTGCGAAATCGGTTCTGTCATGTTTGCCCATCCACATCCAGATACAGGTGAAATAATATATCCAAAACTGGAGCTTGTACGCCTGGCTATTCCCCGCCGGGTTTATACTCAGTCCCACCTTTCTTATGTGGCCGAAACACTGGGGAAAATCGCTCAACGCGCAAAAAAACTCAAAGGGTACAGGTTTACTTATGCACCAGAATTACTGAGACATTTTACAGCAAGATTTGAACCAATATAAATATTTTGGATGACACAAACCCAGTTATTTCTTTACAAGCGTAAAAACCCCAAAATGGTTCCCAACCGGACGCTGTCTGCCCGGAATGCCATTATCGATCGGAGAATTCATAACGCGGTATTGCTTGGAGGCTGAGTCCTGAATAACAAGAGTGGAGGAACCTCCGCCATCCAGGTTGATGGCATTATCCCCTCCGTAAAGGATCATCAACTCGGCCATTTCTTTAATGGTAACGCCTTCACTATAAAAAGGCTGGCGTCCATCAACGACGATAATAATCAATTTTGTGCCCGATCCATCCAACCCAATGGCTGTGCGCGGGGCAGTCCGGGTATCGTTTAAGTCAGGAGCTGGCTGTTCATGCTCTACCAGCCAGCTCTGACCAGATATTGCATTGTAAATCTGGCCAGAAGGTGTTCCAAAGGTGGCTTCTTTATTGGAATTAATATAGAGGGTCGGCCCCCTGACAAGACCATATTCTTTTCCGCGTGATGCTGCAAAACCGTTCGGAATAATCGGGTCACCCAAATGCGGGTAATAATCAAACAAGTTTTGCGACCACCATGGGGTAAAGCCATCGCCATTAACAGCCACCTGTACTCCAAATTCGGACGCAAATTGAGAAGTTGTTCGCGCGCGTAAAGGCTCATTACCCCCCTCTTCAGGAGGTGTAACCAGGAATTCTATATTATTACAGGCCAGTTCCACGGTAACGATATGAGCAACCATCATGCGAGGCGTGTAATGAACCCGGCGATAATAAACGACGCAAGGATAAATCTCCTTACGCATCTCAATCGGGAGTGGCCTCCCACTATAATACAAAGCGACAATGATCACCAGGCTTAACGCAGTGAAAAACCCCCAATGTAATCTTTTCTTATTCATATTACAAATTCTAATCGAAAATCGGAATATAATAATG
>CAIMZS010000056.1 GCA_903846015.1 uncultured Anaerolineae bacterium
CATTTCGCAAGTTGCGCGACTTACGGCTGGTTTGTAATCTACTTATAAACAAAAATCTGCGATAGTGCCGGTTCTAGCACGGCCGATAGTGCCGGTTCTAGCACGGCCGATAGTGCCGGTTCTAGCACGGCCGATAGTGCCGGTTCTAGCACGGCCGATAGTGCCGGTTTTAGCACGTCCACAATAAGGAAGGTTGACATGACTCTTGGAACGATGGCGACAGATGTTGAACAACGGATCGATTTTGATGCAATGCGAAAATATCGCCTTGCTCGAGCGCGCGAGCAAATGGAGAAATACGATCTGGGTGCTTTGTTATGCTTCGATAACGATAATATTCGCTATATTACCAGTACTCATCTGGCTGAATGGGCGCGTGGAAAATATTTTCGATGGTGCCTGCTGCCACGCAATGGCGACCCTGTCTTGTTTGAAGTGGGTACAGCCGCCTTTGTTAAGCGTGAACTATGTCCGTGGATGAAACCTGAAAATGTGCGCCCCGCGGTTACCTGGAATCGTGGCGCCAATGTGCGCGAAGTTAGCGTGCAGCTTGCAGCTGATGCTGTAAGGCAAATCAAGGATATTCTTAAAGAGAATGGCGTTGCCGACATGCCTGTTGGGGTGGACGAGATGGAAATGTACCTGTTGGATGCCTTGAAGGACGCCGGGCTGCGTCTTGTCAATGGGTATGATGCCATGTTTGACGCACGTTTAATCAAATCACCTGAAGAACTTAAGATCATTGAGTTGTCTGCTTCCCTGGTGGATGGAGTCTATGGTCAGATTGTCGATTTTATTAAGCCTGGGGTACGGGAATGCGAGATTGTTGGCAAAATCTATGATTGGTTAATTTCACATGGGGTCGACCGTATCAGCGGGGTTAACTGTGTTTCAGGTGTGCGTTCCAACCCCCACCCCCATGACTACTCGGATCGCATCATCCGCCCTGGCGACCTGGTATTTATCGATATCATGAGTCATTACCTGGGTTATGCCACTTGCTATTATCGCACCTTTGCGGTTACCCGCTCCACCCAACATCAACGTGATGTTTACAAAAAGGCGCTCGATTGGCTGCAAGCATCGATTGATGTAGTTAAACCTGGGGTAACTACTGCTGATATTGCCCTGGCATGGCCATCTGCCCAGGAGCTGGGTTATGCCAATGAAGCGGAAGCGTTTGCTTTGGCAGTCGGACATGGCATTGGGCTGAGCCATCATGAGAAGCCGTGGATTTCTCGCGCTTATTCTCTTGAGCATCCCATGGAAGTTCAAGAGCGGATGCATTTTGCCCTGGAAACCTTCTATGGCGAAGGCGATGATGGCGCCAGAATTGAATCTCAAATCATCGTCACCAAAGATGGGCACAAGGTCATTACCAAATGGCCGTGTGAGGAATTGATGGTCTGCAATCCAAAATAGACCATTAATGATGATATAGCTCTTCAGAAAAGGAATTTGGATTTGTAGTAACGACTTCAGTCGTTTAGCGAGGAAAAGCAATGAAAATCGTCTCGTGCTAGAACCGGGACTATCGTAATCAGCGAAAATCTGTGGTTCAGACAACGCTATATTCTAAAATCGAATGGAGAAGTGCAGTATGTCAGATGAAAGAGTTCAAGCGGCAATCAATAATTGGGCGCCGCGTTTCATAGCGCAAGGCGTTGATTACAACGATTTTTTTCGCACAACCGCCCGCATATCAAAATGGGACTCTTGGTGTCACGAATGGTGTGAAACAGGTGATCTTCACTTTGAGTTGGCCACCGCTGCCGAAGCCAAAGCCCGGTTATTGGGCGCTGGTGAAGCCTATATAGCCGCAGCACTTTCCTACCATTTTGGGCGTTTTGTTTTTCAGGACCATCCGGAAGAGTATTTGTTTGCTTCGCAAAAGGCAGTCAATGCTTTTGCCCGAGGCCTAAAACTGCTCGATCCAACTGCTGAACGTGTTGAGATTCCATTCGATGGGTCTGTAATGGTAGGAACGCTGCGCCGCCCGGCAGGTTCTGACCGACCAGCGCTCGTCCTACTGCTGCCGGGCCTCGATTCGACCAAGGAAGAGTTTTTTTACTGGGAAGATGTTTTTCTAAAACGCGGCATGGCTACCTTCTCGCTCGATGGCCCAGGACAGGGAGAATGCGGCTACACATCCCAGATCCGCCCAGATTATGAGTTTGCAGTATCAGCTGCTCTCGATGTTTTGATACAACGTAAAGACATTGACGCTCATCGAATTGGATTGGCTGGCGTTAGCCTGGGTGGTTATTATGCTCCCCGCGCTGCTGCCTATGAGACACGTGTCAAAGCTGCGGTTGGAAATTGCGGCCCCTGGAATTTCGGTGAATGTTGGAGCGTTTTGCCTTCTTTAACTCGCGCGGCTTTTCAACACCATTCTGGTGCCAGCGATGAAGCAGATGCCCAAATAAGGGCATCCAGACTTAGTCTTGATGGGGCAGCTCAAAAAATTAAGCAGCCCCTGCTGATTATTCACGGAAAACTTGATCGTTTGATTCCCTGGCAGCAGGCACATAAGATTGTCGATGCCGTTGGAAAAAATGCAGAGCTGGTTATGTATGAGAACGGTAACCATGTCTGTAATAACATTCCTTATCTTTACCGGCCACTTACTGCTGATTGGCTGAAGGAGAAGCTGGCATGAGTTACCCATCTTTTTCATCCGCTGAATTTGAACGCCGTAACCGGCTTGCTAGTGAATTGATGAAGGCAAACGATCTGCAAGCCCTGGTATTATTTGGAAATTCAGGCATGAACCGCCATAACCAGGCCAATGTTTTCTGGCTGAGTAACTATCTGGATTGGCACCACGCTTACCTGGTCTTTCCACTTCATGGCGAGCCAACCCTGTTTAACAGCTTGATTAATCATGTGCCAAACGCCCGGTTGATCTCTGTTATCCCTGATACACGCTGGGGTACTTATGATCCTGCCACTGAAATAGCAGCTCAATTGAAGAAAAGTGGTATCAGCCGGGGCCGGGTTGGTCTTGTTGGAGTCAATGCAACCTTTGACATGGGGATGCCTTATCAGCATTTCGCCAGCCTCTGTGCCAGTCTGCCGGAGATCGAGTGGGCAGACGTAACCAGGGATTTCGCCCGCCTGAGGTTTATCAAGAGCGAAGAAGAGTTCGCCTGGCTGCAAATTGCAGCCGAGTATACGGATGCTACCGTAGCTGCTTTAGAGGCGGAAGTAAAACCCGGCATGACCGAACATAATCTGATCGGGATCATTGAAGCGGCTTACCGAGGCCGGGGAGGACAGCCACACCTGTCTTACCTGCGTTCGATGCCAATGGATGCTCCTACTGCCTGTGTCCCATCCCAAAATGTGACCGATCGGGTGATTCAGCGTGGTGATGTCATTATTATGGAAATTAGCGCCAGCTATTGGGGCTATTCCGGTCAGATTCAGCGCCCGATTGCGGTCGGGCAGGATCCTACCCCTGAATGGCAGAGATTATTTGATATTGGCGTCCAGGCTTTTGAGCGAATTTGCGCTGTTATGAAGCCCGGTTCCAATGAAGGTGATGTTATTCGCGCCTCGGCATTGATCGGAGAGGCTGGATATCGCATTTATGATGATCTGATTCATGGTTTTGGGGTTGACATTCAACCGCCCTTGATCGACCAACACTGCGTCAAATATTGGTCGGCCGTGCTAAACCCAGCACTATCGACAGACGAAAGTAGCGCTATCCCGGCAGGGCGGCAGATATTAAAGGATATGGCTGTTGTGGTACAGCCTAACCCGATTACCTCGGATGAGCGTATGGGGCTTCAAGTGGGCGGGTTGACTCGCATTTGCGACCATGGCGCAGTGAGTTTGCAGCACTTTCCGTTAAAATTTGTGGTTGCGCGCGGATAAAACTAGCCCGGTGATTTATCGCCGGGAGGAGAATTTGATATGAGAGCACTTGTTTTGCGAGAGTTTGGCGGCCCCCTGCTGATGGAGGATGTCCCGGTGCCAGATTATGGCGCGGATGACGTGCTGATCAGGGTCAAGGCTTGCGCAGTTGATCAGTTTGATCTGACTATTCGTGATGGAAAATGGCCTACCGCCAGAACGCCCATTATCCTGGGGCATGAAATTGCCGGAGAAGTTTCGGCAGTTGGCGCAAATGTCACGAATTTTGTCATCGGCGACCGGGTAACCAGTACCCTGTACCTGACCTGTGGTCATTGCCGATATTGCCTGAGTGGACGCGAGACAATCTGCGCTAATTTTAAAGGATATATCGGTATACACACCCCCGGGGCTTATGCTGAGTTTACGACTGTGCCGGCCGTAAACCTTGTCAGGCTGCCAGAATCGATCAGTTTTTCGGTGGGCAGTGTACTTGCCAACGCCGTCGGTACACCATACCATGCCTTTACAAAGCGGGCGCGTATACAGCCGGGTGAGAAAGTGATTATTACCGGGGCTGGTGGTGGTGTGGGTGTCCATGCTATTCAACTGGCGCGTTTGATGGGGGCTTTTGTCATGGCAGTTGATATCGGCGCTGAGAAGCTGGAGCAGGCCCGCGCCCTGGGTGCTGATCTGGTTTTTGATGGTTCCAGTGGCGATTTTTCAAATACAGCCCGCGAGTGGACCTCTGGACTGGGTGCAGATGTCATTCTCGAATTGGTTGGGACGGCGACATTTGAATCATCCATAAAATCCCTGGCGCGAGGCGGGCGGATGGTGATTGTAGGCTCGCATACCGGCACTGCTTTAAATGTCAGTCCACAGGCTATGATCGCCAATGAATGGGAGATCATGGGTTCGCGGAATTGCAGCAAGCAGGAATTGGCTGAAGTGGTAGCTCTGGTTGGAGGCGGGAAGATCCAACCTGTCGTTAGTGGAGTGTTCGCGCTAGAACAGGCAGAAGATCTTCATAAACGTCTGCGCGAGCGCAACATTGTTGGTCGTGTTGTTCTAGAGCCTTCTTGAACGTTCAATCTCGTGGATGTGTTTGTAGTCCTGTTCTAATCTCCGAAATCATCCAAATCTGCGTAAATCAGCGGTTCAGACACGATCACTATCATTAGGTAAGCGAGAATTGTATGCAAATTGAAGATTCATTTATTATAAAAGCATCCAAGCAGGATGTCTGGCAGTTTATTTTTGATATACCTCGTATGAGCAAATGCATACCCGGTATTGAAGCCGTGGAAATTATAGATGCCGTCACTTATCGCGGCAAACTGGTTGTCAAGGTTGGGCCGATTAAGTCAGAGTTCGGTGGCACCGTTTTGCTGACCGAAATCAATGCTCCTGATAGCATCGCTGGTTCGGTGGATGGAGATGACAAAAGCAGCGCTTCATCTGTCAAAGCCGTTTTTCGGGGAACACTGACCAGCGTGGAAGGCGGGACCCAGGCGGCTTTCAGCGTGAATGCAAATTTACGCGGGAGACTTGCTCAGTTTGGTGGGCCAATTATCAATGCTACTGCCAGGAAGCTGACTGCGGAATTCGCTAAAAATATGAGGGCTGAGCTTGAACATTAAATTCTTTGAACCTGTGAATTTTAAAGAAGCAGCAGCTCTGCTGGCTGAATATGGGGACGACGCCAAAATAATCGCGGGTGGTACTGCCATGGTGCTCATGCTGCGCCAGAAATTAATTTCGCCGGCAGTATTGGTCAGTCTAGGACGTATCCAGACAGATTCTGACCCATCTGAGATAGCCCCGATCCCTGAACAAGGCGCTAGTTCCAGTAGGGACGCAGCGCTGGTGCCTCCTGTAATCCGAAAAGCCTTGGCCCCGGTGGTGAAGCAGGGTAATCTTCATTTGGGTGCATTGACAAGCCTGCGTTTGGTCGAACAGTCTTCCGTTGTGCGTCAATTCTGTCCAGCCCTGGCGCATTCATACAGCGTTGTGGGCAATATCCGTATTCGGAATCAGGCAACCGTTGGCGGCAATCTGGCCGAAGCGGATTATGCGTCTGACCCGCCCTCGATGTTGTTGGCGTTGAACGCGCGAGTCGGCTTAATGCAGCCGAATAGCACCCGCGAGCTGCCCTTTTCCGAATTTACGCTTGGTTTTTATACCACTGCTTTAGAAAGTGCTGAGATTGTCACAGATGTCATCATACCGCCACTCTCTGAGCGAGCGAAAACAAGCTACCATAAATTTTCATCTCGTTCTGCGGAAGATCGGCCTTGCGTAGTGGTTGCGGCGCTGGTCGAGCTTGATCCTGATGGTCGCTGCACGGATTTACGGGTGGCGGTCGGGGCGGCAATCGAAATTCCTCAGCGCCTGAAGCAGGTTGAATCGAGCGCCATCGGTCAAAAATTGAATGACGATCTGATCGCCTCGATTGGGGATGAATACGCCCACCAGCTTGACCCGCTCTCAGACGTGCGTGGTTCAGCCTGGTACCGGCGTGAAATGATCAGCGTCATTGTGCGCCGGTCATTGACCGCCCTAAAACTTGTTTGAACCGCAGATTTACACAGATTTAGCTGATTACGCAGATTAGTGCAAGGGCGAGAGCTAGAACAGGCACTGTCGGCAGGAGATGTGCAATGCCAATTCCTAATCTTATAGGCGAATCTATCCCTATGCTTGATTCTACTGCAAGGGTTACAGGTACAGTCGATTATTTGATCAATCTGCGTTTGCCTGGCATGCTGGTTGGGAAAATTTTACGGAGTACAGTTCCCCATGCCCAGGTACTAAATGTTAATGTTCCTGGGTTCGCGGGCTCTACAGCTGTCTTGACAGGCGCAGACTTGGAAAACACGCCTTTGTATGGGGCAGCCATTAAAGATCAGGCTATTGTAGCGACTGATCGAGTGCGCTACATTGGCGAACCGGTGGCTGCAATTGCTGCAGAAAATCTCGATTTGGCGGAGGAAGTCGCCAGTCTGATTGATGTTGAATACAACGAGCTGGATGCTGTCTATGACCCAAAAGAAGCGCTAAATCCCGATACGCCCCGGCTGCATGCCAATTACCCGAATAATGTATTTATCCATTCCAAATTGCGCCACGGAAATATGGAAACAGCTTTTGCGCAAGCGGATGAGATTTTTGAAGATACCTTTACCAGTCCCCCTGCTCAACAGGCTTCGCTCGAACCTCATATTTGTGCCGCCCAATGGAGCCGCGCAAATAGTAAGCTGACCGTGTGGACTGCTTCGCAAGCTCCTTATATGGTGCGCCGGGTGCTTTCAGAAATCTTCGCTATTCCCCAGTCTGATGTGCGCGTGATCGTGCATCCGCTGGGTGGCTCCTATGGCGGCAAGGGCCATATCCGTATTGAGCCGATGGTGGCAGCCCTGGCGCGTAAAACGGATGGGCGCCCGGTGAAATTGGTTTTGAGCCGCGCTGAGGAGTTTGTGACGGTCACCAAGCATGCTGCGGTCATAACGCTCAAGACAGGCGTGCGCCGGGATGGCACTTTTACCGCCCGCCAGGTCACTATCCACTGGGGTTCAGGCGCATATGCAGATGCCAGTCCATTGCTCGTCCCGCAGGGCATGGTGCGCTCGGTGGGACCATACCGCATCCCTGCAGTGCATGTTGATTCAATCGGAGTGTATACCAATCTGCCTCCCGCCGGGGCTTATCGCGGCGCAATGAGTTCTCAAACTACATGGGCCTACGAGTCGCAAATGGATATCATTGCGAAGAAGATGGGTTGGGATGGACTGGAATTTCGATTGAAGAATTTGTTCCATTCAGGAGAGCAATTTGCCACCGGCGAAACCCTGCATGACGTTAACTTTATTGAATGTTTAAATGCATCTGTTCGTGGATTGGGGTCCAAACCTGTCACAGAGGCTGGGGCCTCCACCCGCCGCGGTCGTGGATATGCAGTGATGATGAAAAGCACTGTCGCCACTTCCAAATCACAGGCCCGTCTGCGTTTGGCAGTTGATGGCGTTCTCAGCGTTTTTACAAGTACTGTCGAGATGGGCCAGGGTGCCCATACTGCCCTTGCCCAAATCGCCGCAGATACACTGGGTTTGCCCATCCAGGCTGTTCGGCTGGTTGGGCCGGATACGGATCTGACCCCGTTTGATTCAACTACTTCTGCCAGTCGCTCGACCAATATGATGGGGAATGCCATTATTGATGCTGGGGAAAAACTGAAAAATCGGCTGATGGAGCTCGCTGCTGTTTTGTTCCACGTGCCGGCTAATCAATTAATCTTTGAAGACGGTTGCGTAAAATCAGGATATGTATCCAGCGATAGTGCCCGTTCTCGCAGGGCCGATAGCGCCGGTTCTATTACGGCTGCCCCAGTTCTTGCACGTGGTGAGGAAATTCTGAGGCTCTCTGGTCTGGATGTGTTGGATGAAACGGGTGAATATTCGACTGCTTTGAAAATGGATCCTGAAACCGGGCAGGGCGTTTCCACCCCGCACTGGCATCAGGGCGCCGGCGCAGTTGATGTGGAAGTGGATGTTGAAACTGGTCGTGTTACCATCCTGCGATATTCGGCAGCTTCCTTTGCCGGACGAGTGGTTAACCCACGCATGGCAAAATTGCAGAACGATGGCAATGTTATTTTTGGACTTGGCCCCACTTTGCTGGAAGAAATCGTATTTGATGGAGGCCAGGCCACCAATGCGAATCTTTCAGATTACATGATCCCATCCATTCGGGATATTCCGCTTGAGTTGATCAGCACTTGTATTGAGTCTGATGCGGGTGAGTTTCATGGGATTGGAGAAATGACTCTGCCGCCGGTTGCCCCGGCCGTGGCTGGCGCAATCGAAGATGCCGTGGGTGTCCGCATCCGTGATCTGCCTATTACAGCCGAGAAAGTGCTGCGGGCGTTATCGGCCATGGGTTAAGCAGATTGGCTGAATCGCCTCGTGTCTGAACCGCAGATTTACGCAGATTTAGATGATTACGGCCCTGCTAGAACGGGCACTATCGCAGATTAGAGCAAGAGCAAGGTCAACTGTCTCGTGCTGGAACCGGGATTTTCGGCCCTGCTAGAACGGGCACTTTCGTGGAGATGTGCAGTTTATGATCCTAAAAGTAAATAGTCGTGAATATGAAGTTGAACCCGGGTTGCGTACCCTGATAGATGTATTACGCGAGGACCTGGGTTTGATGGGTACAAAAGAGGGCTGCGGGATTGGGATGTGCGGAGCCTGTACAGTGCTGCTGGACGGCAAGCCGATCAGCAGCTGCCTGGTGTTGGCTATCCAGGTTGCCGGTCGGGATGTTTTGACGATTGAAGGCCTGTCTGAGAATGGAATACTTCACCCGGTTCAGGCTGCTTTTGTGGAGCACGGCGCTTTTCAGTGTGCGTATTGCACACCTGGTTTTGTGCTTTCCAGTGTGGCCCTGCTCGCGGAGAATCCGAGTCCCGATGGAACCGAAATCCGCGAATATCTTTCCGGAAATCTGTGTCGCTGCGGCTCGTATGAAAATATTTTGCAAGCGGTCAGCGCTGCGAGTCTGACGATGGAGCCAGGACTACCGCGGGAGCCTAGACCAGATTGCCACGCCGCAAAGAACGCGGCTCGCAATGTCAATTAAAATCCAGGTAAAGCCAAAGAGATAAATTATGAAACCTGATATAAATTTTTCCAAATTCTATGTGAAACATTTGTCGCCGGATTCTCCCCCTTACCGGCTGGATGAGACTTACCGGCGTTTTGATCAGCGCAACAACCTGACCGTGGGGCGTCCCAGTTGGGATAGCCAGTTTATGGGCTTGTTGCGAAAATCTGTCGAGGTGCGCGTGAGGGAAATTCAAAAAGGGAGACCAGGCTATCGGTTGGAGGATTACAGTTTGTTTGACGCGGGTGGGGTTACAGCCTGGCGCAACGGCACCGCCATCAATCATTCCAACAGAGGGTTTACTTCCTGGCAATCATTGGGAAATAAACTGCCGCCCGGGGTGGAGAAGTGGCAAGGCTCGCCAGAGGCAGCAGCGCAAATGGTGAAGAAGGTTGCCAGGTATTTCGGAGCAGAATTGGTTGGTATTGTTCCGTTAAATAAAAAATTCATCTATTCGCATGCTTTCTGGAATGATGGTACTCACAAGGAAATCGTGTTTTCAGATATTGAGAAACCGCAGGAAACTGAAGACCAGATGCTCATCCCCGAAAATATGAAGTGGAGATCG
>CAIMZS010000057.1 GCA_903846015.1 uncultured Anaerolineae bacterium
GTAAGTTCGAGTTGGATGGTCATCTGACAATATTATCAAATTACCAAAAATCTGTGAATTAAATCCGCAATTTGTGACCGTGGTCAGTATAGCTTACCTACAACTCTGAACCGCAAAAAACATCAAAAGTTAAGAACCGCCAAGACTCAAAGATCGCCAGGAAAAAATGCCTTTCCCTTAAAAACTTCGCGTACTTCGCGCCTTCGCGGTTAAAGAACTTCTTGTTTTTTGTGTAAGAATCTCACTGATAAAGTAATAAGGACCCGGATATTAACCCTTTGGAAACCTCCAGGCACATTCGCGCGGTGATCACGGTAGTTGGGGCAGTGGATTAACGCCAGATGGCACAGTCTTCCCCGTTATGATATCGGTCAGCGCCTGAAGTTGGCCGGGGGTTGTCCCAAAGGTGACCAGGAATGTGGAGATGGTTGGAAATTCCAGAATATCCGTTGGAGATCTCAACCCAACTACGATCATCCGGGCGCCAGTCTTTTGAATGGCTCGCACCATCTTGCCCTGCCAGCCATCGTTATACACCAACCGGTTGGTGAGAGCCTGCCAGACCAGGATGATTGTCAGATCACGCTTACCAGCCCGGGCGCTCAAATCTTGGATGGTGGTATCATCCCCCACGGTTTCCAACCACGGGGCCGGAAATTCAACCACCTGTACGCTAAGACCCTTTGCCTGCAGCGCTGTCGACAGCATGTTGTTAATGCCCCAATTATCGGGCGGGGCCAGCAGCAGGATGCTTTTGACGTCCGCAGGAATGGGGGAAAGGTTAGATTGATCTCTGAGCTCCGCGACTGCGTGATAACCGACTTGATAGGCGAGCTGCTTGTCAGCCTCAAAATCGGGAGTCTTTGGGGCTGGATAGCCGGTTAGCAAGCCCTTTTGAGCCTTTAGCGTCAGGATCCGGCGGGTTGATTCATTTACCCGGTCAAGGGAAAGGTCGTTGTGGGTGATGGCTTTTTGCAGCTCCAGGCTGGAATTCAAAGCATCTGCAGGTGAAAGGATCAGCAGCATATCCTCACCTGCCTGAACGGCCGCCAGGGATATTTGTGTTGGCTCCAGCCCTGTGCTCTTGAGCGCACCCATATCCAGTGCATCGGTAAGGATCAAGCCTTTGAAGCCGAGATCATTTCGCAGGATGTCGATGATGGGAGCCGAGAGGGATGCCGGCATGTTACTGGGATCAATCTGGGATAAGGCTATATGTCCCATCATGACCACCTGAGCGCCGGCGGTCATGCCCTGCACAAAGGGGGGGAAATGGTCAATAAAGAGTGTTTGACGCGCTGTATTATCCACCGGCAAACCCTTGTGCGAGTCCATGCTGGCACTTCCGTGTCCGGGGAAGTGTTTCAGCACCGGGATCAAGCCGGCAGTGCTGTAACCTTGCACCGCCTGGGCTACAAATTCCCCCACCCGCTGCGGGTCGCTGCCAAAGGAGCGATCACCGATGACGGTGTTGGTCGGGTCGGTTAACACATCTGCCACAGGACCCAGGATCATGTTGATCCCAAAGCTGTAGAGCTCCTGCCCGCTGGCAAGCGCCACCTGGTAGGCATAATTGGGGCTGCCCGTGGCTCCCACCGCCTGGGCCGATGGGAAAATGGTGCTTCCTCCTGTTGTGAAACGATTGATGTATTGACCCTCGTGATCCAGCGCAAAAAGCAGCGGGATTTTGGTGCTTTGCTCGGCACATTTTTTCAGATCAGCGATTAATTGGCGTAATTGGGGCGGGTCAGATATATTGCCACCGTTAAAAACGATCCCACCCGGGCGGGTTTCCTTGATCATCTGGCATTCTTCCGGTGTAACTTCTTTCCCACTCACTCCCATCAGAATCATTTGACCGGTTTTTTCTACCGGGCTCATTTTATCGAGCAGGTCAGTGATCTGTTGTGAGATTTGCTGCTGGGATGCCGTCGGTGATGCGGCCGGAGTGGTGCTGGCGGATGGGGTCGGGCTGGTCGTTACAGTCGGGGACGGGGTGGGCGCGGCTGTATTGGTTGCCACCCGGGTCGTTGTTGTTCCGGGGTTCGCTGCGCCTGGCTGAGCCGCGAGAAGGCCCTGTTGCCTTGCGAACCAGGCCAACCCAAAAACAACCAGGATGATGCCAGCAAGTGTAATAAAAATCATGACTGGTTTCCGTGAAATCTTGTGAATGGCACTGCGTGGTTCAAAGTTTTGATTTTTCATAATCGTTCCGCTGCGATTTATTCAATGCCCGTGCAGAACCGGGTACCATGAAAAGTGATCAGGAATTTATTCTGTCAACTGATTCTATCCGCTTTTGTGTGGGAATTATCATCGATTCACCCAGGCTTTCCTCCCTGTTTTCCACCGGGCAATTGATGCGCAGGCTTTAAGATTTCGGTCTTTCTGGGAACTTCCGCGATAAAAACATTGGACGCGGGCGGGCGCCGATGAGCGCGGAAAAAGCAAAAATCAGGCGCACGGGAAAGAGCCATTTTGTGGTTTTTGCTGTCATTGTACAGAATGCAGAGCGAAGGCAGACCCCCTCCGGCCTACGGCCCGGAGGCAAGGCAGATATTCCCCTCCCCCATTTGTGCTCTCCAAATGGGGGAGGCTGGGAGGGGGTCGCTCTTGCGCTGCCAGTGCGTGACAGCTTCCGTGAGCCCTGTTTACAGGACGTTGTTTCATAGCCCGTGCGATCCAGGCATTTCAATCAGTTGCATCTGCCAACGGGCAATCAATTCCTGAAAGAGTCCAGGTTAATAAGAAAATAAGAAGCGATTGCCCGGATATTATGATGGGTGGCAGGCGCGCCCGGTGAAATTGGCGGTTATACTTGCTGGTGGTGATAAACGAATGCTGACCAGGTCGCCTTCAGTGAAATCAAAACACCTTTTGGCCCAGGAATTATGAAACCATCGCCTTTGCGCCTCATCCAACGCCGTCAATTTATCAAACTGCTCGGACTTTCAGGGCTGTCCATTCTGCTGGCTCGCTGCGGGCTGGCGCCCAAAACTATTCAGGCGCCGCTCCCAAGCCTTACAGCGCCGCCGCCGACCGCCACAGCCAGCCTGACCCCCAGCCCCGCGCCATCCACAACCCCCACAACGGCTCCCAGTGCCACTCCCGCTTACCCATCCCATGCCGCCATCGGCCAGGCAAGCGATTACGCGCCGGGCAAGCTGCGCCAGGAATTGGAACGTATGTTGGATGATCTCGGCGGGCTGGGCGACCTGATCAAACCAGGCGCGCGGGTTGGCATCAAGCCCAACCTGACTGGCGGCACCTGGACTGACCCGACCCTGCCCGTGCCCGCCACCGAGCTTTTTGCCACGCATCCCGCCCTGGTGGGCGCTCTGGCGGAGCTGCTGATCGATGCCGGCGCAGGCAGCATCACCATCATGGATGGGTTGGGCGATCCGCTGATCTATTCAAAATGGGGCTATGAGCAGATGGCCCAACCACTCGGCGCGCGGCTGCTTGATCTGTGCCTGCCCAAACCGTATGATGACTTTATGGTCTTTCCGGTGGGCGCGCGGTACGCCATTTACGATTCCTTTTATTTGAACGCCGCCTTGAGTGAGCTGGATGTTTTTATTTCGGTTGCCAAGCTGAAGTGCCACACCACCACCGGCGTGACTCTTTCGCTCAAGAACCTGATCGGCATTGCCCCCACCAGCCTGTACCGAAACAAGCCCGAGCATAATAACCGCTCATCCTTCCATGGATCGATCACTTTTGACACACGTCTTCCGCGTGTGGCGGTTGACCTGAACCTGGCCCGACCGGTGCATCTTTCGATTATCGATGGGATTTTCACCGCCGAGGGCGGCGCAGGCCCGTGGGATAAGGGTCTTCACCAGGTCAAGCCGGGTCTGCTGGTTGCCAGTAAGGATCCCGTCGCCGCGGACGCTGTCGCTGCTGCCTTGATGGGCTTTGATCCGTCTGCCGCCTCCAAAACGCACCCGTTCACACACGGCGATAACCACCTGGCGCTGGCGAGCGCAGCTGGATTGGGGACGCATAATTTGGACGAAATTGGCATCGCCGGCCCAGCCATCCGCGAGGTTGTCTACCCATTCAAACCGGCCAATTGAGCCTGTTCGTTACCGGCTCGAAATCCGGGCGATGAAATATATTCTCAAGAAGGGTCTGGTACGTTGCCTGTTTCGTAGCGTATAATCAACCCTGTTTCAAGGTTCTTGCTAACAATGCCCGTGCACAACCGGGTACTATCCCAAATTTCTTAAAAAGGAAAAATAACATGTCAACCGATTTACCTGTTTCCTTGCGTACGCTTGGAAAGACAGACATAATGATTACCCCGATTGGGTTGGGGATGATGGAATTCGCTGGTGGTCAGAGCGGGGGCCTGATGAGCAGGGCCTTTCCCGTGATCACGACTGAAGAAAAAAACGCCACAGTCAAGGCGGCGCTCGATGGCGGCATCAACTGGTTTGATACCGCTGAGTTATATGGAGGCGGTAATTCAGAAGCGTCGCTCGCCGCCGGGCTCAAAGCGGCTGGGAAAGCGGATCGGGATGTCGTTGTAGCCACAAAGTGGTGGCCCCTTTTCCGGACTTCACGCAACATCCCCAAAACAATTGATGACCGCATCCGTTTTTTGGATGGTTTTTCCATCAGCCTGTACATGGTTCACCAACCCGCTGGCCTGTCGACGCATGAATCAGAAATGGAAGCGATGGCAGATCTGGTGGCGGCGGGCAAGATCCGCTCGGTGGGCGTCAGTAATTTCTCTGCGGATCAAATGCGCCGCTGTCATGCCACCCTGCAAAAGCGCGGTCTGCCGCTGGCGGTTAACCAGGTGCAGTACAGCCTGCTGGACCGGTCGATCGAACGCAACGGCATCCTGGATACGGCCAAAGAATTGGGCATCACCATCATTGCCTATACCCCGCTGGCTTCGGGTCTGTTAACCGGCAAGTACCACAAAAACCCCGAGCTGTTACAGAAGAAATTCTTCTTCTTCCGAAGCAGGATACAAAGCAACCTCGAAAAGAGCAGGCCCCTGGTGCAAGCCCTGGAAGAAATCGGTAATCAATACAATGCCACCGCCGCCCAGGTTGCTCTCAACTGGGTGATCAATGGTCATGGTGATACGGTTGTCACCATTCCAGGCGCGACCAAAGTGCGCCAGGCCGAGGAAAGCGCTGGCGCCATGAAGTTCAAGCTGTCTGCTGATGAAGTGGCCCGGCTGAATGAACTGTCCATCAAACTGCGCTAACAGGTTCATCGGACCATATTGCAACGTCGCGGAGGGCACGCTTCTCGCAATGACAATGAAATAGCCCCGCGGAAAAGCGTCGATCTTGCTCGCGGCGCGGGCGGGGCTATTTTCTGGCTGTAAAGTGATCGATCAACAGTCGGTTGACGATGGCCGGTTTGTCCTGGTGGACCCAGTGGGTGGCAGTTTCAATCAATTCCAGCCGCCCATTTGCGCACAGGGCCATGCTCTCAGGCGCCATTTGCCACATCAGGTGCGGATCCAGTTTGCCCCAAATCATCAAGGTTGGAACCTGGATTTTTTCAGGCTTGACCGTCTTGCCGGGTCGCCTGAACAGGCTGCGGTACCAGTTGATCATGGCGGTCATGGCGCCCGGTTGTGACCAGGCGGTTTTATAACGCTGCAACTCAGCCGTGGCAAAGGATTGGCACATCAGCGCTGCGGGCGTTCTCCAATTAAATGCCTGCAAACTGAGTTCCGGTAAAACTGGCAGTTGGAAGAAAAAAATATACCAGCTTCTGATGCGCTGCCGCCAGTTCTTTTTCAGGTACTGGTTCATCACCCAGGGGTGGGGCACATTTAAAATCGCCAGCCTTTTGACCCTTTCTGGGTGGTTTTCGACCAGGCTCCAACTGACCATCGCGCCCCAATCGTGGCCTGCCAGGTTGAACTGCGGCACGCCAAGCGCATCCGCCAGGGCCAGTATATCTGCTACCAGCAGCTCCACCCGGTAATTGTCAAACCCTTTGGGTTTATCGCTCAGGTTGTAGCCGCGCTGGTCTGGTGCGATGACAAAAAAGCCGGCCTGCGCCAGCGCCTCGATCTGTGCATCCCATCCAAAGCTGGCGTCCGGAAAACCGTGCAGCAAGATGACCGGGCTGCCGTCCCGTGGCCCAGCCAGGCTGACATTCAGGTTAAGGCCGTTCGCGCGGATCATTTGGGTCGTCATTTTTTCCATGTTGCTCCAATCGCTTGTGGGTTCATAAAATTAAAAAGGAAATGACCATGCTATCCAATCCTTTCATCACCGATATTCTATCCCAGCCCCAGGCGCTGCGCCAGGCGCTGGAGCATTACCCATCCGCACAGATTGGGGAGCTAGCCGCCCGTCTGCAGCGTGGTGGTTTCACCCGAATTGTGCTGACCGGGATGGGTTCATCTTTCAACGCGGCTTACCCGGCCTGGCTGAACCTGCTGCCCCTCTCCACACCCGCCATCCATGTCAACACGGCTGAGCTGCTGCATTATGGTTCGGACATGATCGACGCGCGTACCCTGTTATGGATCAATTCGCAGTCGGGTCGCAGCGTGGAGATTGTGCGCCTGCTTGAAACATTGAAACAATCGAGCGCAGCTTCAACCCGGCGACCGGCGTTCCAGTTAAGCATGAGTAATGACCCGGGCAGTCCCTTAGCCAGCCAGGCTGACCTGGCGGTGCCCATTCATGCCGGTCCCGAAGCCACCGTCGCCACCAAGACTTTTCTGAATATGTTGGCAGTCCTGGCTTTGAGTTCAACACAGCTGTGTGGTGGAGATTGGCAGTCTGCGCAACAGGCGATGATCACGGCTGCCGGGGCGGTGGAAGCTTACCTTTCCGGTTGGCAGGCTCGGGCTGCTGAACTGGATGAGAAGCTCGGCAAAGTGGATCAACTTCTCATCCTGGGGCGCGGCGCCTCAATGGCGGCGGTTTGGAATGGAGCCTTGATGAACAAGGAGGCCGCCAAATGCGCCTTTGAGGGCATGAGCGTGGCCGATTTTCGCCACGGGCCGATGGAGCTGGCCTCGCCGCGCCTGACCGTCGTGATGCTGGCCGGCGCGCCGCAGACCGCCGGGCTGAATCACGCGCTGGCGCTTGAAGTCATCAGCCTGGGTGGGAAAGTGCTTTGGCTGGCTTCACAGCCCGACCCAGACCTGACCACCATCCTGCTGCCAGCGGTCGAGGCGGTCGCCCGTCCGTTGGTGGAAATCCTGCCCTTGCAGATGTTGAGCATCGTGATGGCGCAGAGAAACGGTTTTGAGCCCGGCAAGTTCCGCAATGTCGGCAAGGTGACCGAGTCCGAGTGAGTCGGGCACTTATTTCAGCCCAAAACTTGCATTGATTTCGGCCCGGACGGAGATCTGCCCCAGGCTGATGGGCTCTTCGGCGCTGCCAGCGCTTGCGCCGCTGGGGGGGGCGCTGTTCTGCATGACGTTCTGGGTCATTAAGTTTTGAGTTGAGCCGCTGCCTGTCCCGTAAAACCAGCCATTGTAGGCCGACCAGGTGTTTTCGCTGATCGTCAGGATGCAGCCGGTCTCGGCTCCTGCGGCCTTTGCCAGCGCTTGCGCTTTTTCACTGGCGGCTTGCATGGCAAGCTCACGCGCCTGGTCGCGATATTTGCGCAGTTGGCTGGTGTACAGGTTGACATTGACAACCTGGTTCGCTCCAGCCTGCAGGGCGGCGGCGATCAGGGGGCTGGTTTTACTGATATCGCGCACAGTGATGGCGATCATATTGTTAATGCGGTAGCCCTTGATATACATTGAGTCGTAGTTTTCGTAGACGGGTTCGATGATATACACATCGGTGGCGATATCTTTCGTTTCCACGCCCAGCAGTCGTACCGCATTGATGACGGCCTGCATGGCGGTCGAGTTGACCAGTTCCACCGCGCCGGGGGTGCTGCCGTTAGACTGCACCCCAAGTTGGATCAAGGCCCGGTCGGGAGTCACATTGATCACGGCGGTTCCGTTCACTTGCACACTGCGGCTTGCATCGCAGACCGGCGCAGGGGCCAGCGTCGGTGCGGCGGTCGCGACGGGCGTGCTGCTGGGGCTCTGAAGCTCGGCTGCCCGGCTGGTTGGCTGGGCTGCGCTGGCGCGAAGACCCGGCAGGACCAGGTACAGCAGGGTGAAAACCAGGATTGCGCTTGCTAACGACTTTACCGGCAGGATTGTATTGAAAATCGCGTGGATTTTTTTCATGGGGGAGCTCCTTTTGAATGGTTTCCACCATTTTAGCGCACCCATTGGTCAGGATTGTGTCAGTTTTCAGTCAGTTGTGCGGCAGTCCTGCGCACAGGGCAGCATCAGGTGAATACTGGTGCCCTGCCCTGCGATGCTTTCGGCGTGAATGCTGCCTTTTTGCGCCAACACCAGCGCCTGGACGATGGCCAGCCCCAGGCCTGCGCCGCCGGTCAGGCGGTTGCGTGACGCGTCAGCGCGGTAGAAGCGCTCAAAGATGAACGGCAGATGTTGGGCGGGAATGCCTGTGCCGCAATCGCGCACGATACAGTGGCACTCTCCTGCGCTGGCGCTGATCTCGACCGTTACTTCGGATCCCGGCGGGCTGTAGCGGATGGCATTATCCAGCAGGTTGTCCAGCACCTGTGCGAGCCGGTCTGCATCCCCCAGGACGCAGCCATTCTCAGGCTGTTCCGAGGCTGTTTTTACGGTCAGCCGCACCTGGCGTTGGGTTGCCAGGGCGGCCATGCTCAAGAAAGCGCAGCGCTCACGCGCCAATTCAACCAGGTCAAGCGCCTGAATATTCATGTTAAGCGTGCCGGCATTGGCGCGCGTCAATACCAGCAGATCATTTACCAGCCGGATCAGCCGCTCGGTTTCGCGCTGCATCGAATCAAGCAGTGGGCCGCGCCCGATCAGGTCATCCAATGCGCCATCCTGCAGGGTCTCGATCGTCCCCTTGATGACCGTCAGGGGAGTGCGCAGCTCGTGGGTCACATCTGCCACAAAGGCATTTTTGGTCTGGGCGGATTGGCGCAGGCTGGCTGTCATCTGGTTGAAGGCCTGGCCCAGGTCGTTCAGCTCGTTGATGGCGCTGCCCGTTGGGACGCCCCCGTTCAAGTTTCCGGCGCTGATCTGTGCCGCTGCCGCGGTGATGGCCTGCACCGGTGTGGTGATGCTGCGGGTCAGCAGCGTTCCAGCCAGCAGCGCCAACAGCACTGCTGCCAGCGCTGCCCCGGCTAATTGCACGACCAGGTTGAGCGGCAGCCCGGAGGCGGGCAGCGGCATAGCCAGGTAAACCAGCCCGCTGACACTGCCATCATCCGCCAGCACCGGCGCGGCAGCGTACAACACCCGTCTTCCGGCAGGTGCGCGGATGGCAGTGCCGGATTGTCCCTGCATGGCGCTGGCAATTTCGGGGCGCGCTTGTAATTCCTGCGGCGAAATGGGCACACTGTCCTCAGCGGGCGGCGCGATGATGTTGCCTTGTGGAACGGGCAGTGAAAGAATGACTGCGCCTTGTTCGCCCAGCAAACGAGGGTGAATGCCGGGCTGGCTGTTGGAGGTTTGTAAATAGGGCTCGGCGGCTGTGCCCATCATGGAAAGAGGCTGGCCTTGAAGCGCAGCGGCGGTCAGGTTGGCCTGTGCCAGCAGGTTTTCACGCTGGGTGTCCAGATACAGCGCTTCGACCGCGCGCCAGGCAAGCAGCGCCGCCAGGCCCATCCCCACCAGCAAGATTGCCAGGGTATTCAAAAAGAGGCGGCTGCGCAGTGGTTGGGATGTCTTCATTTAAGTAGCCGGTAACCGACGCCGCGCACCGCTTCGATGCAGTCGGATTCAGGGTTGGCGGCGCGCAGCCGGGCACGCAGGCGCTTGATGGCGCTGTCCACGGCGCGGGTGTCACCCACAAAATCATAGCCCCAGGCTTGTTCGAGCAGGCGCTCACGGGTCAGTACGCGCCCGGCGTTGGTTAAAAAAAGGTTGAGTAGATCAAATTCCAGGCGGGTGAGCGGCAGGAGGGTCTGCGCGACCATTACCTGGCGGGTTTCGGGATCCAATTTTAGCCCGCCCTGTCCGTACAGGCAGGCATCCGGTGTGGCAGTTTTTTCATCCGGCAGGGGGATGCGGCGTAATACGGCTTTGATCCGTGCCAGCAGCTCGCGCACGCTGAAAGGTTTGGAGACGTAATCATCCGCGCCTAATTCCAGCCCAACCACCCGGTCGATTTCTTCCCCTCGCGCCGTGAGCATGATGATGGGCACCTGACTGGTCTTGCGCAGTTCGCGGCACACCTCCAACCCATCCACTTCGGGCAGCATCAGGTCGAGCAGCACCAGGTCGGGCTGGGCCTGGCGTGCCAGGTTGAGCGCTTCGCGGCCATCGGCGGCTGTCAGGACCTCATAATTGGCCTTGCGCAGATTGTAAGTCAGCAGTTCTGTAACGGATGGCTCATCATCGACAACCAGGATTTTTGCGCTCATGCTTGAAAGCATATCATAATATTGTGGCAGAATTGTGTCAGGCGCACCAGCAATTTTTAGGCTGGAAACCGACCTGTACAGAAAATTGAAATAGACGGCAGCGCATAAATTGCCAGCCAATGTCGTTTAGTTAAGGATTTCGATCGCACCTATCCAATGATAAGTTGATCGCATCACATGCTTTATTTGTGATCATCATTCTGGACAAAGAGGTGCAAAATAGATACCACTACCGAAACAGCCTGCTTGCCCTTTTTCCAGGCAATCATCTTTCGTCTGTCTTCCCTGGATTTTGCAAGCTCACCGTTTCTGTTATCCATCCTTGGAAAAGGCGTCACAGTACCATTACAAAAGTCCGTCGCCAAGATTTTTCTGTATTCAAGTCTGGAATTAGCTGTGCTTTCTGGGTGTGACGCTTCCTTTTGCCGCTGTAACGACTTCCAACATTTTTTCAAAGGTAGTGCGCTGCACACCTGTTGAACGTTTGAAATCATCATCTTTTAAGGCTTGAACCGTTTCGTATCTCATCTGCCCATGGTGGCACATTTCTCACTTATGCAAGAGGTCTAATGTGCTTGGGCTGTCGGGGGTTAGAAAATGCTCCAGACCAGGAAGCCGACGATTAGGATAAATCCGGTCACCTGCACGAACAGACTGATCAGATCCGCTTTTTTGATCCGGCTGATATGATCCGGGTCATTCTCTCTAAGATGGGTATTATCCCAAATGATGTGGCTGAAGGTCAGGATGATGATCACATAGGCAAGGGCGTAGATCTTGTCCATCAAGACCAGGGATGAGACCTGCGGGATCGCATCCAGGGAGGCCTGCTGCAGGAAGACCGTGGTCAGTAAAGCGGTGGCCGGCATGGCGGTGCGGACTTCGACCAGGGTCGGTTTTAACAACATGGCCAGCCAGTTCGTAAGCAGGACGATCAGCAGGGGCAGCAACAGTTTCCAGATAAACAGGTTCGTGACGCGTGAAAGCTCCAGCGAGAATTCGAGGGCTGAATACTTCGAGGCTTCTGGCACCCCTGTTTGACCGAAATCAGTCCCATAATCGTGGTAGAAGGTGGTGGATCTCAGGTCGCTGATGTTCCAGCCAGGGATCAGCATGTACGGGTCGTATCCGGATGAATTGCTATCCGGTAAATAAACCAGCTTGTCATAAGTGTCATTGGAAGTTTCGAGTTGTACGCTCAAGTGCTGTTTGTCGAGCGGGTAGTTGACAAGGTCAAAGGGCTGGAAAAAACGCCCCTGGATGCGCATGATCTGGTACTTGCTCCCATCTGGAAGAACTTCCGGCTCTTCCATTACATTGTAACGCGTCAGCCCCCATTCATCCACCGCATTGGAGAATTCCAAATCGACAGTCGGGTCGATATCGCCGGTCCAGCGCATCCACAAATACCCGGTCAGGTAGTATGTGTTTGAGCTAACGCTGATGTCATAGATATTGATGACATATAAGCCGACCTTGACCTGCTCGGCTCCGGCCGGCGGGTTATCTACCGCCACGTAATTGCCCTCCAGGTGTTTGGTGGGGACCGAAGTGTTTATTTTTTTTGCCCCGCAGCTGCTGGTTGCGATCAGGATGATCGCGATCACAAATAACATTCCAAATGAGCTAAAAAGTTTCCGCCCCCGGTTTGTGGGGGAATTGTTGCTTGAGTTCGTTGTTGTGTTCATGTCGAAATCCTTTTTGTTGAATGGTATTTGCCGCTTCATTTCCTGAATGTATGAAAAACATTGAATATATGTCTGGTTCGAGGTGCCACCTGCAGCAGTGATTTTCAACAACCAAAGCGAAGCGGGAGATGTGGAACCCTCCCGGACCGGGTTGACGCATTTAAACTTTATTTAAAATTAATGATTCGAAACCAAAAATAGATTGCCCACTATGCCCGCGCAGAACCAGGTACCATATTTTTATCGGCGGTCTGGCTGCCTTGCTCGTCCAGTGAACGGGCTTAAGATCCATGACTTTGCGTCTCCGTCTTTCGGCGGGTTTGCCATTTTCGATTTCATCTGTAGTATAACGCAAATCTTAAAATTTATAGGTGCTAATTCAAAAATTTAAATGCGGGTGGGGAAATTCACAACCTGTCGTTGGAAGATATCAATCTTGAAACCCCGCCGAAACTCAAAGTTCGCGGGAAAGGCAACAAACCGCGCACGGTTTATCTCTCCCATCAGGCTCTCTTATCGCTGCAAGCCTGGTTTACTCACCGCCGGATCACAAACGATCCGGCGGTTTTTATTTCCCGGAATTAAAGGCGGTCTTGAAGGCCGCGGCTGACCCGTTTGACCAGGGCTGGCTGCTGCTGCTGATGCTGCATGCAGGTCTGCGTACCTGCGAGATCCGGCGCTTGAAGTGGCTGAACATCGATCTTGAACGCCGCACCATCCGCATTGAACAATCCAAGAAATTGAAAAGCCGGGTAGTGTTCATCACCCAGCCTGTCATCGATGCGCTCAAATCTCTGCCGAAAGTCTCAGATTTTATTTTCAGCCGTTATCACCGTCCTTTGAGCAGAAGCTGTTGCCAAGCCAGGCTGCAAACGATTGGCAAGACTTGCGGCGTGAAGATCAGCCCGCACCAACTGCGCCACAGCGCCGCGACGCTGCTGCTGAATGCGGGCATGTCGATCTGGGGCGTCAGGGAGATCCTGGGACTCAGAAGTGTGGAGACCACCTTGAGTTATGCGCGAACGTTTGATAGCACGGTGGGAAGGGAGTACGGGAAGGCCTTAAAATCTGGTACCGGGTAAATGTTCTACCTGCTCTGGACAATTGGGTGCGCTGGTGGATTCCTTGCAACA
>CAIMZS010000058.1 GCA_903846015.1 uncultured Anaerolineae bacterium
GCATATAAAATTCGTATTTACTCACGGCGCTTTTTCCAGGGCTTAACCAGTCAAGTTTCTTTGCACGCGAACAAAAGAAAGTATTTGGTTTGCTCCGCAGGTTGAGTTTTGTCAGAGGTTGCCCGACAAAACTCAATAACATCCAGATGCATTGCTGGACAATAGTACAAATTTTATTGTTTAAGTCATCGACTGTATCTAAAAAATTCACCCTGTTTGCAACCTGCAAGCTTCCTCGTGCGCAAACGAAAGAAAACGTTGGTTTGCCCGCAGGTATAGATTTGGCCGGGCATCGCCCGACCAAATCTATATAAAAAAACTCCTTTCTACCCTTTTGTAGTATTAACAAGTACACAACCCACATCCTGAACGAAGGGAAGCGCGTTTTTATTAAATATTTCCACATTTTTATGTGACAATTTGACCTAAATCCATAGTGCGCTTCTGGTTTCTCAGTTGCTCATTGGGCTGGCAACATGAATCTTATGAAATTTATGCCATACCAATGACTTACACAGTCCAAAAAGGGTCAAACGATAGCCCTTAAGTGGCGAAAATTACCCGAAAGATCAAGCCAAGGGTGCGGAATGTGGGACACAAAATTTTGCCCGGTGAGTAAATACTCTATACCCTTGACAGCAATGTTAATATAATATACATTTATGTATACTATGCTGACACAAGCCCAAGCCCAGAAATTTGCCCTGGAACAACAAACTGTGGTTGATAACGTTCTAAAAGAACATTATCAAATGTTTATGTTGGATATTTTATTCAACGCCCCATTTGAAAGCAGGATGGTTTTTAAAGGCGGGACAGCCTTAAGACTGGCATATGGCTCAGTCCGGTTCTCCGAAGACCTGGATTTTTCCCTGCTGGATGAAGTCGCTTTTTCAGATTTCGACCAGGCAATAAGGAAAATTGAAAAAATTATCCCGGGCTTAGTCATTAAAGATATTCACGAGAAATATTTCAACCTGTATGCAAGAGTGGTTATCAATGTTGAATATCGACCAATTCCCATTGGAATCAGGGTTGAAGTCAATAAACACACGCGGGATTTTGAACACAGTGTCGCTCTGATCAAAAGCCCCTTCAACAACCTGGAAGTGATAGGCAGGGTTTACGCCCTGGAATCAATCTTGAAAGACAAGATCCGCATCATTGAAAACCAGGAACGCCGGGAACCCCGCGACCTGTTTGACGCCTGGTATATCAGCCAAAAATTGGGACGCGATCTGGTCATCAAGGATGAATATAAATACGATCAAAAGGAGTTGCTGGACAGCTTGAACCATTTTCTCCCCAAGAATCAGCGTAAAGTAATCGAGTTATTCAGAAAATGAAACGACAAGAATTAACCCAAAAAGTGGAAGCCTTGGGGAAAAATTTCTTCAGCATGAAAGACCTGAAGAAATTATTTCCTGAAGAAAGCTATCTCAGGATTTCCGTCAAAAGAATGCTGGATGCAGGGGTGATTTTTAAAATCGCTCATGGTTTTTACGCATTAAAACAGGAAAAGCTGGATGTCGAGAAATTAGCCACCCAGCTTTATTACCCGAGCTATATCAGTTTTGAAAGTGCTTTATCAAAATATGATGTGATCAATCAAGGGATGTATGGATTGTCTCTCGCTACTACTCGCCACTCAAAAAAAATAGCTTTAGCCGGGATAGATTGTGAATATTCCCAACTAAGACCAGCTTTGTTTTTTGGCTTTGATCTGGTGAATGACACCTACCTGGCGCAGGCAGAAAAGGCTTTTTTGGATTTGATCTATTTGATGTGTCTGGGCAAACGGAAGGGAAATACATCCGAATGGGAACTGGATGTTCTGAACCAAAAGAAACTGGTGGAATATGTAGCTTTCTATCCAGATGCCGTCAAGAAGCAAATTGCAACTATGGGGCTTCTGTAAAAGTAGAGGGAGTGATCAGTTGATCACTCCCTCTACTTTTCTAACTCTACTTTTAACTTTCAAGTTTCTGGGGAGGCTTTTTATCTTCATCTTCTAAAGATGCCTTCATGTCACTCTCAACTTTGATGGGAACAAGCAGTGCATCGAACAAATTAATCGAGCGTAATCGTAAATCAAATCGGATGCGGTGCAAATTTTCGGTGAAAAGAGTAGGGTAGAACAGGTCTGCCGGATGACAGGGCCCACATCGCAGCGACCGTCAATCACAGCCATACCAGCGCCGTAGCCAAACTGGCTGCAAAAGCACAGGCCAAGCGCCTGATTTTGATCCACAAAAACCCGCCAGCTGGGTGATTAAGCCCGATCTGCCAGCCGTCCGTAAAATCTTGCCAGATATCGAGATTGGTTACAATGAAATGGAAGTCGGCTTCTGAGAATATGTTCTGCCCCATAGAGTCAGGTCAATCTAACTTTTAAAGGAACACAGCGTGTATCTAAAAGAAATCTGGCGTTATCCGGTCAAAACCATGGCTGGCGAGAAATTACAGCGGGTAGAGCTCGGGCCGCTGGGTATCGCAGGGGACCGCGTGATCCATGTCGAAGATGCGCGCGGACGAGTGGTCACATCACGCTCACATCCGCGCTTTCTGGGGCACACCGGCTCGCTGGATGCGCAAGGCGAAGTTCTGGTGGATGGCCGCCCGTGGCAAAGCGCAGAGGTGGCCGCCGAGGTGCTGGACCAGTTGATCGTAAGTCTGCCGGTCTGGACCATCGCCGAAACGCGGGTCACGCCGCTGGTCGATTTCAGCGAGCGCCGGGCCAATATGCAGATGTTTGTGCAGCGCTTTGCCAGCCCCCCGGACAGGTAACCCCGGCAGGACAGAGCAGCCGGACCGGAAGAGCCAGCTCGGGAACAACCTCTTATTAAGCGTGTTTGAGTGTGGTTCAATTTTTCGCAATAACTGATTCCCCATCGCCATCCCCCCGCCCCAGTCTCTTGACTCAACCCCTCTGTCTATCCGGCACAGGTGAAATTGGTGAAACGCGCCTTGGAAGATAAGGGGGCTGGGTGGGAAAACTTGGATACAATTTCCGAAAAGCTGCACCGCACCCAATTGGAAATTACCTATTGACTTTTGACCAAATTCAACTATATAATGATAGCGTTGATGTAAAACGTTTAACAATGCTTGTCTGACAAATAGCAACGCAAAACCAAATTCATCCAAATCTTATCTTTCCTATCCCATTTCTGTTTTTCAAAACACTCCGGGACAACAATAAATTCGTAGAACCCGTGGTTATTAACTGAAATGGGCATTCAAATTGATGTATTGAAGCTCGCCAGCCGGTAAAGCAGGCTAATATGGCTTCGAGACGTAATGCATCGTTGTATTCTTGGTGTCTATAAATTGTTAATCGATTTACACATCTCAGTCTTCTTTGGAAAAGAAAATTTATGACGATCAAGAAAATTGCGGAAATGACTGGATTATCGACAGCGACGGTATCCCATGTGCTGCACGGAAAGCGCAAGGTTTCTGATATCAGCCGGGAAAAAGTCCTACTGGCAGCTCGCGAGATTGATTATCGACCCAACCTTGCCGCGCAAATGTTGAGAACTCAAAAATCCAACACGATCGCGCTGGTATTTCCAACCGAAGAATCCAACCGCAATGCTAATTATTTCTATATGGATGTTCTTCTGGGGATTCGCAAAAAACTTTGGGAAACAGATTATTTTGTGATCGTTTCGAATTATGGCGCATCGACGGATAGCGAGCGCAGTTTACGAGCAGTGGAATTATTGAAGAAGCAGTGGGTCGATGGGATTATCCTGGTGCCATCCTCTCGTAATCCTAACCAGTTGACCGTCTTGCGAGAAATTGGTGTGCCTTTTGTGCTGCTGGACAGACGTGTGGATGGTTCGGATTTCAGCTGCGTGGATTCGGATAATGAAAAAGGTGCTTACGAAGCAGTATCGCTGCTGGCCCGTGCCGGCAAGAAGAAAATCGGGTTGATTGGCGGCGGGATCAGGGTCTCAACAGGAACATCCCGCTACAACGGATATCAAAGGGCCATACGCGATTGCGGTTTCGACTATGAAGACAAGTATGTAATCCTGGCTGAAACATATTCAATTGAAAGTGGTCGCATTAACGCCAGGGAAATGCTAAATCGAGGTGTTGATGGAATGTTTATCTCTGACAACGTGCTCACCATGGGTGCCTTTTTGGAATTGAACAGCCTGGGTGTCAAAATTCCGGCTGATGTCGGGATTATTGGCTACGATGACTTTGATTGGATGAACATGATCGCGCCACCTCTGACGACGGTCAAACAACAGGCCTATCAAATGGGCTATGTCGCCGCAGAAATGATGCTGCGCAAACTAAAAGGTATGGATGTTAGTGAAAAAGTAATGCTGGATACGAGCATCGTCATGCGAAAATCACACGGATAAATCTTACTTCATTTCATAAGGAAGGTCGCCATAAAAAAAACCAGGATTTTGTTCGCAGGTGAATCCGCAATGATCTCAACCACCCATATCAAGGGAGTCGATGCTTTTACCCATTACAGTTATGGTGAAGCTGCCCGTTATATTCTCCCCAAATTAAGAGAAAACGATATTGAGGTGGACTACATTCCTTGCCATGATGTGATGGCAAAATTCCCCCTGTCCGTCGAAGAATTAAATGTTTATGGCTGTGTTGTGATCAGCGACCTGGGAAGCAACAGCCTGCTATTCCATCCCAATGTACTACGCTCGCAAAGCATGCCCAACCGGCTACAGGTTTTGCGAGATTACGTCAAAGGCGGTGGTGGTTTTCTGATGATCGGCGGGTATATGTCGTTTGCAGGCGTCGAGAATAAGGCTCGATTTCACGAAACAGAGCTTGAAGAGTGCATGCCAGTTGAGATACTGGACCATGATGACAGAGTGGAACTGCCGCAAGGATTTTGCCCGAAGGCTGTCGAACCTGAACACCCGATTCTTAAAGGGCTTCCGACGGTATTCCCGACAATGCTTTTTTACAACAAAACCATCCTTAAACCCGGCGCAAAGCTGCTGCTCGTAAACAATGAGAGCAATCGCTATGATCCCATCCTGGCGGTCTGGGAGTATGGTCAGGGTCGTTCGGCAGCTTTCACGCCCGACTGCGCCCCTCACGGCGCGCCGCCAGAATTTCTGAACTGGGAATACTATGGGAAATTCTTTGCAAATACCATCCGTTGGTTGGGTGGTGAAAAATGATCAATTTCCGCGGGGAAATTTCACCGTCTTTTACCGTCTCGAAAGCCAATAAAGGAGAAAAGAAATGAAAAAAGCTTTTACACTTTTACTGTTGGTCGTGATGATAGTGACAGCACTTTCGAGCTGTTCAACGCCCACGGCCCAACCTGTCGTTCAAGAGCCTGCTGCAACCGAACCCCCGGCTGCGCCCGCTCCGACCAAAGTGCCTGAAACTGCTGTCCCTGCCCCCGCCCCAACCGAAGCAGCTGTGCCTCTGACCCTCAAAGTAGGCCTGAGCACCGAAGCGATCTCCATGGATCCGCATGTCGGCAACGATTCGAATACATCTACTGCGCTGATGCTGCCCTACGAAGGCCTGCTCAACGTCGTCAATAACAAAATCGAACCCGGTATGGCTAAAACGTACGAGGTTTCTGCAGATGGTACCGTTTACACTTTCCATCTGCGCGATGCAAAATGGTCTGATGGGAAGCCCGTTACCGCCAGCGATTTCGCCGATACCTTTAAACGCATGCTTACCAGAAAAGATGCGATGGACCTGGCTTACCTGATTTTCCCGATCAAGAATGCACAGCCCATCAACGCTGGTACCATGGATATCAAAGAACTGGGTGTGCAGGTCGTTGATGAAAAGACCCTGGTGATCACACTTGGCGCTGCCTATCCCTTCATGGTCACCCTGTTTGCATCCAGCCCAATGTACCCCATCCGAATTGACCTGGCTGAGAAATATGGAAATGCATATGGCTCTGATGCTGATAAGATCGTCAGCAATGGTGCGTACATTCTCAAAGAATGGGCGCATGGCGACCGGATGGTTTTTGTCAAAAATCCTGACTATTGGAATGCGGCTGCCATCAAGTTTGACGAAGTGACGCTTCTCCAGGTTACCGATCCCAACACGTTGAAAAATATGTATGATACGGGTGAGATTTTCTGGATGGACGTGCCCTCCGATATGATCGCTTCGTATAAAGACAGCCCGGATTTCCAATTTTATGCTAGCGGTCGTGTCACCTTCCTCGCGCTGAGCTTTAAAGGCACCAGCCCGGCAGCCGCCAAGGTCATGCAGAACCGCAATTTCCTGATGGCGCTGTCCTACTCCATTGACCGGCAAGCTCTTGTGGACGCGATGTTCCCAACCAACGAGCCGTTTACCGGCGTGATCAACCCGGTCATTTCTAATGAACTGGGCGGCAAGTGGGGTGATACCTACAATGTTACGGATGTATACCATAAGGTCAAGGCAGATCCTGCCGCTGCAAAGGCTTACATCCAGAAGGCTTGCGATGAACTCGGTTACAAATCGCCTGCCGATATGCCCGTCTTTGACTTCCTGACAACCACGCCAGAAATTCAACGCACGCTGGCTGAATATTTCCAGAGCACCTGGGAACAGACTCTAGGCATCAAGATAGCGATCCGCCAGTTGGAAAATGCCCAATACTGGGAGAATCTGTACAACCAGCCTTATGATATCGTCCGCACTGGTTGGGGTCCTGACTATGATGACCCGTTTACCTATCTGGATATGTGGGACAGCCGCGGTGGTTGGAACAAGACCGGTTGGACCGGCGAGGCTTACTATAACCTGATTACTGCCGCCAACAAAGAAGCTGACTTCAAAAAGCGCAATGATATGTTCTTTGAAGCAGAGAAGATCCTGCTAACCGAAGCACCCATCATTCCATTGTATGTGGCCCGAGGCGCACTGGTCTTGAGTCCGAAGATGAAGGACGTCAGCATCAATACCTTCGGCGCCCGTTTTGACTTCAGATACGCAACCTTCGCCAAGTAATTTGTGACTTCCTGTTGGGGTCGATTAGCTCCCCCGCCTAATCGGCCCCAACCATTCTTTTATATTCTTAGAAACGGATCACCTTCATGAAGATACTAAAATTCATAATCAAGCGTATCCTCGTTTCGGTGTTGATGATTTATGTCCTGGTGACCATCTCCTTTTTTATGGTCAAACTGATTCCAGGCAGCCCGTTTACGAGTGAAAAAATGCAGGCTGGCAACAAAGCCGCCATTTACGCGTATTATGGGTTAGATAAACCAGTGCAGGAACAGTATTTTACTTATTTGGGGAACCTGCTCAAAGGCGACCTGGGTATTTCTTATAAACTCAGGGCCATCTCGGTCAATCGAATCATTGCAAGCGCATTTCCATATTCCCTGGATCTGGGGGTTAGAGCTATTGTCTTCGCATTAACCATGGGCTTATTGCTGGGTATTATTGCCGCCTACCAACGCGGCAAAGCCATGGATACCTTTGCCATGATCATCGCAATTATCGGCACTTCAGTGCCATCTTTTATTATCGGGTTTTTTGTTCAGTATATCTTTGCAGTTAAATTGAAGTGGTTTCCGGTGGCACAGTATGAAAGCCTGGCGCATACCGTCTTGCCAACCCTGGCGCTCGGCCTGGGCATTCTTGCCACAATCTCCAAATACACACGCTCGAGTATGCTGGAGGTGATTTCCTCCGATTATGTAAAAACCGCTGATTCCAAAGGCCTTTCAAAGCTGCGCATCATTGTCGTGCATCAACTCAGAAATGCGCTCATGCCTGTCATCACGCTGCTCGGTCCCATCGTAGCCAGCGAAATCACGGGAACTTTTGTGGTTGAGAATGTGTTTGCGATTCCAGGGCTAGGCAGGCATTACGTCACTTCTGTGCAGAACCTGGACTACACTTTGATCACGGGGCTGACGATATTTTTTGCGGTCATCCTTGTGACGATGAACCTGATTGTTGATATCGTCTATGCGTTGATTGACCCGCGCATAAAACTGGATTGAACTCAACACCCTCAAAAAGTGATAAACGGGAGATTATTGTCTCCAGAAAGGAATGCAGGCCAAAATGGAAATACACACGGATCCCAATGGTTTGGCACTTGATAGTGGCCTGTATGCACCTGTTGGCGTAAAGGCCGATGAGGTCGATCATATCAAGCGCAAGAGTCTTACCTATCTTCAAGATGCGCTGCGCCGTTTCAAAGATAACAAGGCAGCGGTAGCCGGCATGATCTTGTTGACAGCTCTATTCCTGCTTTCATTTTTCGGCCCGTTCATGGTGCAATATTCTTATAATAAAATCGATTTACTCTCAGCAAACCGGGATCCGAGCTTTTTGCATTGGTTTGGAACTGACGAATTAGGCCGGGATATGTGGGCCAGGGTTTGGACGGGGGGCCAAATTTCCATTTTGATCGGTTTGATTGCCGCGCTTCTCCAAGCTTCGATTGGAATTGTCCTGGGAAGTATTGCCGGCTTTGTGGGTGGCAAAGTCGACGACTTTATTATGCGCATGGTGGAATTCTTGATGGCTTTTCCCTACCTGGTCTGGGTCACGTTGCTGATGATGGTTACCGGTTCGGGCATCCTGCCGATGATCCTGGCGCTGACCCTGACTGGCTGGCTTTCAATGGCCAGGCTAGTACGTGGACAGATCCTGGCGCTAAAAAACGAGGATTACGTGCTGGCTGCACGTTCACTGGGATCGGATGGCGGGCGGATTGTGCGAAGGCATATGATCCCAAATATGATGGGTGTGATCATCGTAAATATGACTTTCGCTATACCCGGAGCGATTTTTTCAGAAGCATTCTTGAGCTTTATTGGTATCGGCATAAAATCACCGCAGACATCCTGGGGGCTGCTGGTGAGTATCGGCATGAAGCAAATCTACACTTACCCGCTCAGGTTATTTTTACCGAGCATCATGATCAGCCTGACCATGCTTTCCTTGCAGTTAATCGGTGATGGGCTACGGGATGCCCTTGACCCCAAGCTGCGGCGTTGATGCGGAAAAGGAAGGAGAGTATTGATGACCAGCCATAATATCCTTGAAGTGAAAGATCTGACTGTCTCGTTTGAAACTTATGCGGGCGAAGTGCAGGCTGTCAGAGGCGTAAGCTTTGAGGTCGAGCGCAACGAGATCATCGCCATTGTCGGCGAATCCGGCAGTGGCAAAAGTGTAATGACCCAATCGCTGGTAAAGCTTCTCCCCTCCCCGCCAGCCGTGATCAAGCGGGGCAGTGTCATCCTGGATGGCAAGGATATTTCATCTTATAACTTTAACCAGTTGAGAAACATCAAGGGCAAGGAGATTGCTTTCGTTTTCCAGGACCCCATGACCAGTCTCAATCCGACGATCAAAGTCGGCAGCCAGATTATCGAAGGCATCCGGGCACACATAAGAATAAGCCGCAGGGAAGCCTCAGGGCGGGCGCTCGAACTGCTTCGGAATGCCGGTATTCCGGACCCGGAAAAGCGTATGGAGCAATACCCTTATGAACTATCGGGCGGCATGCGTCAAAGGGTGATGATCGCCATCGCCATTGCGATGAATCCCAAACTTTTAATTGCGGACGAACCCACAACGGCGCTGGATGTCACGATTCAGTCTCAAATATTGGGGACGCTGAAAGACCTTAATAAGCAACTTGGCATGTCGGTGATCCTGATCACGCACGATATGGGTATTGTGGCAAACATGGCCCAACGAGTGATCGTGATGTATGGCGGCAAGATCGTGGAAACCGGCCATGTTATTGAAATATTTGAATCTCCACAGCATCCGTACACCCGCAGTTTGTTAGCGTCAGTACCGCGTCTTGATGCCGATACAAGCAAACCTCTGGAATACATCATGGGGTCACCGCCAGACATGATTGAACCGCCGACCGGCTGCCCTTTTGCGCCGCGCTGCCGGTTTTCCATGAAAATTTGCCAGAAGCAAATGCCTGGATGTTTTGACTATGGAGATGGGCATAAGGTTTATTGCCATCTTTTAGATGAAGGCGCTAAAGATCAGAGGCACCGTTTCATTAATTCATATTCGGAAACCAATCTGGTCGAGGTGAAATGATGGCTATTCCCGAATATATGCTCGAGGTATCTCACCTTTGCAAATATTTTGAGTTAAAAGGGGGAACCATCCTAAAAGCTGTGGATGATGTTTCCTTCGAAATCAAGCCGGGCGAGATCATGGGCCTTGTGGGTGAATCCGGCTGTGGAAAATCCACCCTGGGACGCACGGTAAAACAGCTGTATCAACCTACCTCCGGAACGATCAAATTCAAGGGCGAGCAAGTTGACCCGAAAAATAAGCAGTATATGAAAAGTTTTGCCCGCAATGCGCAGATGATATTTCAAGATCCTTATTCTTCGCTTGATCCTCGCATGACAGTCGCGGAGATCATCGCTGAGGGGATGGAAATCCACAATATGTATTCTGCGCAGGACAGGCGCAACCGTGTAAATGAGCTTTTGGGGTTGGTGGGCCTGAGCGATGAACACGCCAGCCGCTTTCCAAGCGAATTCTCGGGCGGTCAGAGGCAGCGAATTGGAATAGCGCGCGCCCTGGCAGTTTCACCTGAGTTCATTGTCTGCGATGAGCCGATCTCCGCACTGGATGTATCCATTCAGGCGCAGATTGTCAATTTATTCAAGGAACTACGGCAAAGGTTAAAACTGACTTACTTATTTATTGCCCATGACCTTTCGATGGTGAAGTACATTTCAGACAAAGTCGCCGTGATGTATTTGGGCAAGATTGTTGAAATTTCGAATTCGAGCGAAATCTACCGAAACCCGGTACATCCATACACCGAGTTTCTGCTCTCCTCCATCCCCATTCCCAACCCAAGGGTTGAAGCAGCTCGCAAACACATCGACGTCTCGGATGAAATGCCAAGCCCCATTAATCTACCGAAGGGGTGCAGCTTTCGACCGCGTTGTCGCTATGCTACTGAAGAATGCGCATTTATTGCCCCTACATTAATTGAAGTTGAACCAGGTCACTTTGCAGCCTGCAACAGGGCAGCGAAGGAATAGTCCCTGATAACCATGCTCTTTGATTTTTCCTAATTAATTCTTGGCCCCGAAGGAGATCAATATGTTTTCTAAACCGATGCTGGAAAAGCGAATGCAACGCGCGATTGCCGCGCTGAATGAATTCGACGTGGATGTCTGGGTGATGCTTGGAAGAGAAACTCATTTCACAGCCGAACCTGCCCTGCTGTATCTGCTGCCGGCTGCGGTTCTACCACTGTGTGCGCTGGTAATCACCAAAAAAGGTGAAAGTGTTTGCCTGGTCGGGGCTTTGGATGCTGAAGAAGTCGAAACCTATGGAGCCGTAAATGAAGTCATTTCCTATCGGGTTGATTTTGAAGCCCAATTGGTTGACATTCTTAAGCGCTTTATGCCAGCGCATAAAATCGCGCTGGATTACTCCGAGGTGGATCCCTCCGCTGACGGGTTATCTTATACCCAATACAAGCGGCTGATACGTAGTTTTGATGCGGTGGGGTTTAAAGGTGAATTCTTGTCTGCCTGCAATATTATGAAACGGGTGCGGGCGCAGAAATCTCCGGAAGAAGTCGCGGGAATCGAACGTACTGTGCTGGCAGCGATGAAAATTTATGATTCTTCCCGCGATTTTATCCGCAGCGGACTCTCAGGCGCAGATATCCAGCGCTATTTCCAATCCAAAGTTCGCGAACTTGACGCCGATTATTCCTGGCCCAAGCTGGGCAATCCATTCGTATCGATCGGCGCCCGCTCAAGTTACCTGTGCAAGCGCCCGCCAGCCGAACTATTTGCGCAAGCCGGCGATCTGATTAATGTGGATTTTGGCCTGCGTATCGACGGCTTTGGCTCAGATAACCAGCGTTCATTTTATGTTTTGGGACCAGGCGAGACGTCAGCCCCGGATGAAGTTCAGAAAGCGTTTGAAGCTGTCCAGGCGGCAATTCGCGCCGCAGTTGCCGCATCTGCGCCGGGAGTTTATACGACCGTCCCAAGGGACAAGGCGAATGAGGTATTCGCCAAGGCAGGATACCCCAATGTAGGCGGTCTTGGTCATGAAATGGGCACATTTGCCCATGAAGGCGGTATGCGCTGCGGTTCTGATTATCCAATTGTTGAACTGGATTGCCATCTTGAAACCGGAATGACGTTTACGATGGAGCCCGCCATTCTGACCTCGCATGGCAGGCTTTGCCAGGAGGAAGATGTTGTGATCACGGAAAGTGGCTGCCGGTATTTAAGCATTCCCCAAAAAGAGGTATGGCTTGTAAAATAACGTGGCCCGCGGCTGCTTCGAAGCAATCCGATTGCCTTCTTTAACGATACTTGAATGAGATCGGCTTCCTGCGGGAACCGGGACTGTCGCAATCTCCGTTTTGACGGGCAGTGCAGCCTCGACTGGGGCAGTGCCGATCGAGAGAAGATTGCCGCGCGGGAGAACGCCGCTCGCTAATGACAGCAGCGAGAGGTTGCTGCCGGGCCCATGAACATTCTACATCTTGCCTTTTCAGCGGCAACCCTGTACAATAAATTAATGGACTATCAGATCATGCGCATATTGCTGGCCGTTTATGCAGTGGGGGCGTTTACGCTCGCCATGTTCTATTTGCGCTACCGGCGCTGCACTCCAATTGAATTTGCTCTTTGGGGGATAGTGGCATTGATTGTGCCAGTGCTCGGGCCGTTCTTTGTGATCGCAGCTCGCCCAGGCCCCAAGAAGCGCTCCAAGCGGAGCCCTTTGGGACAGCGCGTCACGTCATCCCCGAAAGGATAGATAAAACTTATGAAACAAGATCGTTTTCTAATCGGAATCCTGATTGGGATTGCCGTTCTGGTTGCTGCTGCCCTGGTGGTCTTTTTTACCCGCAAAGACAACCAGGTGTATGTGACTGACGACACTCCCACGGGCGTAGTGCAAAACTATGTGGTGGCCCTGTACAAACGGGATTATGAAAAGGCTTATGGTTACCTGGCGGATCTGGAGTATAAGCCCAGCCAAGACCAATTCCACCAGGCATTCCTGAACCACAACGTTGACCCATCGAATGCCGGTCTCGAAATCGGCTCGGTGGAGATCAGCGGGGATTCGGCCTCGGTGACACTGTCGACCATTTTCAGCCAGGGGGATCCGTTCGCGAGCGGTTACCGCAACACAGAATATGCTGCGCTGGTGCGTGAGAAGGGGGCATGGAAGATCAAGCAAATGCCCTATAATTTTTGGTCTTACGACTGGTACAACGTCAATACGGTTCCAGCCGTTCCCGCAGGCAAATAATATGAAAACCATTCGACGGCTCTATTTTTACCTGGTTGCGCTGATCAGCGTTGAAGTGGTTGTGTGGGGGCTGATCAACCTGCTGCGCACCATGTTTGCATCCGGGTTGGTTTTTCCTGGGGCGGATGTCCTGTCCCAGGCGCTGGCACTGATCTTTGTGGGCGTGCCGATCTTTGGTGTGCACTGGCTGTGGGCCCAAAAGGCCTCAGCCGGAGACCCGGAAGAACATTCGGCCGGATTGCGCGCCATTTTCCTGTATGCCGTGCTGCTGGCAACGCTGATACCAGTAACGCAGAACATCCTGGCTTTTATTAACCGCACCCTGATGGAAGGCTCCGGGATTGATCCGTTCCGGTCGCTGGTGGGCGGAGCACAGACCTGGGTAGACAACCTGATAGCGATTGTGCTGAATCTGGTGGCGGCGGGTTATTTCTTCAACATCCTGCGCACGAACTGGCGAACCCTGACCGAACGGGAAAGTTTTTCCGATATCCGCCGGGTGTTTCGCTATATCTGGGTGCTATATGCGCTCTTTCTTACAGTTTTTGGCGTGCAGCAGTTAATCAGCTTTCTTTTCCATCAACCGTCCGTTGCGTTGGGCTACCAGGGGCGCGAGATGTTTGTGAACGGCCTGGCATTGACAATAGTGGGCACATCTTTGTGGGTGTATGCCTGGAATGTGTGCCAGCGGGCGCTAGATGAAGCCGGGGAAGCGGCATCGTCACTGCGTATGGGTGTACTGTACCTGCTGGCTCTGGCAGGCGTGGTGATTGTTTTGAGCACCTCAGCCGTGATCATCGATGTGGCGCTGCGCCAGGTGCTGGGCGCAGCGCTGTCGTGGAGTGATGTGATCTGGCAGATCAGAGTGCCAGTTTCAGTGGGTGTGCCGTTGGCAGCCATCTGGGGCTACTATGGCAGCTGGCTGTGGCGCGAAATCGCTTCGGTACGCGACGAAGCCCGCCGGGCAGGGATGAAACGTTTCTACTATTACATTCTGTCACCGATCGGGTTGGTGGCAACCCTGGTGGGTCTGGCGCTGCTGTTTTCGTTCATCATTGAAATACTGACCGGCAACACGCTGTGGGGTGATGTGCTGCGCCCACGGCTGAGCGGAGCAATTGCCACACTGCTGGCCGGGCTGCCCTTGTGGCTGGCGGCGTGGAGACCGATGCAGGCCGAGGCGCTTTCCAGCGGGGATATGGGCGACCATGCGCGCCGTTCACTGGTGCGCCGCGCCTACTTATATCTGGTCATTTTTAGTACGGTAATCGGCGGGATGGTTTCGGCTATCTATCTGGTATATACGATCCTGTTCGGCTTTCTCGATCATCGCAGCACCAGTTTTGTGAGCGATGTTTTGAATGGTGTACAAATGTTGGGCTTGTTCGCAGCCTTCCTGCTCTATCATTGGAGCGCGCTGCGCAATGATGGCGGACACGCGGCGGATGCGTTGTCTGCACGGCAGGCGCGCTTTGCGGTGTTAATCTTTGAACCGCAAGGCTCCGGGTTTGCTGCGCCGGTGGTAAATGCAATCAAACGCTCATCGCCCGCTATTCCGGTGGCAGTGCAGACCGTGGAAGGCGGTATTCCGGAAGGGGCCAATGCGGCGCAAGCAGTGATCATCTCGTCTGCGCTGGCGCTCGACCCGCCTGAGGCGATCAGATTGTGGCTGAAGGATTTCGGTGGGGCCAGATTGATCGTACCGGTGGAAGCAAAAGGCTGGTTCTGGCCCGGCGGGGCATTAAAAAACGGCGCGGGAGTGACAGCCCAAATCGTACGCCAATTGGCGGAAGGGCAGGAGGTACGCACTTCCATTGGAACGCCGGCCTGGCAAGTGGCAGCTTATGTCTTCGTGGCTTTGTTCGGAGCACAAATCCTGTTCGCGTTGATAATGCTGGGTGTCACCTTCATCGCCAGGTAGGAAAGGCGCTGGCTTGCAAAGTCGCAAGGATGCCAAGAAGGATCAAATGGGCGACCGCACAAAAAACGCGCAGAAAAATCAAAACATCGATAAACGGAGACATGCGGAGCATTGGTTAATGATGTAAAATAGGTTCCAGAATTAAGAACAATGTTTTATCCTTACATACTGAATTAAGTAAAATCAAGTTAACCATGCTGAGCTTTTGCTGCAGGAGAGCACGCCGATGAAAGTCACTGTATTACAAGAAAACCTTAGCCGCGGCTTGAGCATTGTCTCGCGCGCCGTTTCATCGCGCAGCACTCTGCCGGTGCTGGCAAATATTCTTATTGCCACCGATGAGGGCCGCTTGCGCCTCTCTGCCACCAACCTGGAATTGGGGATCACCTGCTGGATTGGGGCCAGGATTGAAGAAGAAGGCTCGACGACTGTACCGGCGCGCACGCTGTCTGACCTGGTAAGCACCATGCCAGACCCACAGGTGAACCTGACGCTTGACACACGCACGCAGACGCTTAACCTGCGGTCGGGGGCCTCGACCAATGATATCAAGGGCATTGATGCGCAGGAGTTCCCACCCCTGCCCGTGCCGGATTTTGAGAACGCGATCCAGATCAACGTGAGCGACTTTAAGGAAATGATCCAGCAGGTGGCTTTTGCGTCTTCGACCGATGAAGCCCGCCCGGTGTTGATGGGCGTGTTGGTGAAGGTGGAAAAAGACACCGTGACGATGGCGGCAGCAGATGGATTCCGGCTTTCAGTGCGATCGGCGACACTTTCGTCGCCAGTAGCACAGATGGTGAGCGCCATCATCCCCGCGCGCGCGCTGCAGGAACTGGCGCGTATTGCCGCGGACAGCGAGCAAAGCATACAAATGGTGATGCCAAAGGGCCGCGGACAGGTTATTTTCCGCGTAAAGGATGCCGAGTTGGTTTCGCAATTGATCGATGGAACCTTCCCAGATTACCAGCAGATCATCCCGCGCAATTACAAATCGCGCACGCTGGTGCCCACCGCGCTGCTGCTGAAGGCTTGCAAGCAGGCTGAGATTTTCGCGCGGGAAGGAACGAATGTGGTCCGCCTGAACATCAAGACCAGCGGAGAACTGACGCCAGGCGAAATGGAGATTTCTGCCAACAGCGAGGAAACTGGATCGAACGAGACCATCGTGGAAGCGACGGTGGATGGTATTCCACTGCTGATTGCTTTCAATGTTAAATTTCTACGGGAAGTGTTGGAAGTAATCAAGACACCCAATGTTGCCATCGAGACTTCGGCCGCCAATACGCCGGGCGTGGTCAGGCCGGTTGGCGATGATAACTTCCTGCATGTAATCATGCCGATGCACCTGGGATAGGTCTACACAGGTTATGCTGATTCTGGTTTTGCAAGCGCCGGGTTTGTCGCTCCGGCGCTTTTGATTTAGAATTGAGAAACGCGCCAATCTCATAACCTTGAATATTGGAGACATCCCGCTGACCGAGATTGCCACGTGGCGGTGGAATGCTTATCCCAATGACAAGATTTCATAACCACGAATACAGGTGAATCCAGATGACCCTGCCCAACCCTTCGACCAATCGCGCACTCAATATTTACCTGGCCTTGACCCAATATCCAATCCTGGCGCCGCGCATCCGTGAAAAAATGCGCCGCGCCTTGTTCATGCGCGGCATCATCATGCAAGATGCCTTTGAGGCTGAGGTGCGCAAGAAAGCTGTAGATTCCCAAATCAGGGAGGGGTTGCACGATCCTTTTGGAGAGGAATCTTTTGAAATATGGGAACTGCGTCTTGATCACGTGCGCGCTGCGCTGACAGATTTCTACTTCGCCTATAACCTGCCCTACGATGAGTTTACATCGATCGTGCGGAACACGGTGGGAGAACGCGGCGAAATTCCAAATATGATCACATTCAACCCCGAACTTGCTCCGCAGGAGATGCTTTTTGAGCAGGCCGAGATGATCGAACGCCTGCCCATCGAAAAGCGCAAACAGCTCGAGGCGCGCCTGCAGGAAATTAAGGTGGTGTTGATCCGCACGATGATCAGTGACCAGTTGGCCTATCTGAAGGTGGCCCGACGCTGGTTCACGGTGGATGATCTGAAGGATATCCGCCAGCATAAGATCGGATACGGCAAGGTGGGTGGAAAATCGGCCGGGATGATGCTGGCCTACCGTATCCTGAGCGAAGTGGCATCCACCCAGGTGCGGGCTTCTGTGCGGCTGCCACAATCCTATTTCCTGGCTTCAGATGTGTTTTATACTTTTATGTCTGCCAACGGCCTGATCCACTGGGCTGATCAGAAATACAAACCCGAAGCGCAGATCAGAACAGAATATCCAACGATCGTGAATGAATTTGTCCAGGGAACCTTTCCGCGCGATATCCTGGAGCGCCTGCGCACAGTCGTGGAAGATTTCAATGGGCAGCCATTTATCGCACGCTCTTCGAGCCTGCTGGAGGATAACTTCGGGACATCCTTTGCCGGCAAATATGACAGCTTCTTTTGCCCAAACCAGGGCACGCCCGAGGAAAACCTGGCTGCTCTGACCAATGCGATCGCGCGTATTTATGCGTCCGCCTTGAACCCGAATGCGCTGATCTACCGCCACCAAAAAGGGTTGGAAGATTACGATGAACGCGTGGCGGTATTGATCCAGCCCGTTCAGGGAGAGAAGTACGGGCACTATTTCCTGCCGCATGGCGCAGGCGTGGGATTCAGCCACAACCTGTATCGCTGGTCACCACAGATCAAGCGTGAGGCAGGTTTCCTGCGGTTGGTATGGGGCTTGGGAACGCGCGCGGTGGATACAATTGGCAATGATCACCCGCGCCTGGTGGCGCTGAGTCACCCGCTGCTGCACCCGGCTTCGGCCACCAAGATGATCCGACAGTATTCACAGCAGTTTGTGGATCTGATCGACCTTGACCAAAACAAACTGGTCACGCTGCCAGTGGACAAGGTGTTTAACCCGCGCTACCCGGCGCTGCGGTATATTGCCCAGGTGGACGAAGGTGATTACCTGACATCCATCCGCACGAGCACCGCGGATATCAATAACATGGTGGTGACATTTGACGAGATGCTGCGGCGCACACCTTTCGCCAACACAATGCGCGAGATTCTCACTACACTGGAAAAATACTACGACGGCCCGGTGGATACCGAGTTCACGGTGGAAGTGACCAACCCTCATACGGTTCATCCAGGGGTGATGATCACCTTGCTGCAGTGCCGCCCGCAAAGCCACATGGCAGGTGATGAAAGCGTGAGTATTCCGAGCGATCTGGATGATGAAAAGATTATTTTCTCCAGCCGGCGGATGGTGCCGCATGGCTCGGTAAAGGACATTCGCTATGTGATGTTCGTCACCCCGGAGGGTTATTTCAGCCTGCCGTCCCAGACGGACCGCACCCGGTTAGAGCGTGCCATCGCACAGGTAAACGTGGCGCTCAAGGATCAGGTTTTCATCTGCATCGGGCCGGGACGCTGGGGAACATCCACTCCAGACCTGGGCGTGCACGTGGCTTACGGTGATATCTACAATACGCGCGCGCTGATCGAACTTTCCGGACAGGATGTGGGTACTTCACCGGAACCATCGTTTGGAACACACTTCTTCCAGGACCTGATGGAGGCGCACATCTACCCATTGGCGATCAACCTGGACGACAATGATGTGATCTTCAACCCGGATTTCTTCTATTCAACCCCCAACCATATCTCGGAGTGGTGTACTTTGACAGACGAGAACCTGATCAATACGCTGCGTCTGGTGGATGTGCATGATTTTGCATCCAACCAGCTGCTGACGCTTGTGATGGATGACGACGAAGGCCGCGCCGTAGGTTATCTGGAAAAAGAAAAAGAGGAGTAAGCCATGCTGCCAGAAAATTTTTCAAAAAACCTTTCTGTTGAAGTGGCAAAAATACGGTCAGAATTGGAAGAAGAAATGAAGAGAAGCGGCTATTGGAGCCAGGGAGACTTGTCCGAAGAAGCGTATCACTTCCGGCAGGCCTTTGCGATGGATACGATGGCATTTCCCCAATGGCTGCAATTCATCCTGATCCCCAGGGTGGATGAAATCCTGGGAAAAAATGGGTCATTCCCAACCGAAAGCATGGTAGCGGCACAGGCTGTTCGAGAATTTGATGGAGACGATAACGCGGGGCAGTTGGTAAGCCTGTTGAGTCAATTCGATGCGTTGATCAATAGGGGGTAGGCGCTACTGGCCTATTTTATAGACCGTGAAGCGTTTGTTAGCATAAACTTTTTCAAGCCTGACGGCCGGGTTGCAAGATGCGACCTGGTCGGGCGAGATCTGGCCATTATCGGCCATTTTTTCGTGAATGACGACGTAATCGCCCTTGACAAGATCGGAGCAGCGCCCGGTCATAAAGGAATCCCGCCCGGTGAAAAGCCGCAAGGCGCGAGGGCGGACAAAGATGACAATACTATCTGCGGCTGTCTTTTCACGGATATAGGCGAAGACCTCGGAGCTGATTGGGTCAAAAGGACCGTTAATAACACGCCCGTTGGACATGTTGGTAAAAGCTGAGGTGACGCTGACAGACAGGCACAGCAGCAGGGCCAACCCCCAAAAACCACGCGCGGCGCTAAGCGCCCACGGCTGCCAACCAGATTTAAGACGCGCAATGCCAAGACGCATACCGTCCAATGAACTGATGAAAAGAACAGGCAATATCGGGTAAATAAAGCGCAGCCCCTGGCGCTCTGGCCAGACAATGAAAAGAATGAGGGTCAACAGACCGTAAATATGCAAGGACGCATCCCGCCAGGCGCGGAGGAAAAGGCTGAGCAGTGCAAAAAACGCCGTGATGAGGTAGAAGATCACACCACCAGGAACATGATCAAATGTCCAGGCGGGCAGCCACAAGTAGTAGGTCACATTATCCAGCAGACGCTGAGGCGTGAACAGGGAAAAGTGATCAAAGTACGATTCCTGCCCACCGGGAAACACAACGAACTGCAAACCCGTCAACAGCGCAAATGTCAGCACGGGAACGGCAGCTTTGCGCAGGGCAATTTGCCAACGAGGCCAATGGAAAACCAGCGGTGAAATCAGCAGTGGAGCCAGCAGCAAGATACCGCTGGTTCGGATGAAGAAAGCCGCGAAGACGGCGACACCGCAAGCCAGTGCGGATAATGTTTTACCGCGCGGAAGATGATCGATGAGCGTAAGGCTAAGGGTGGAGAATGCCAGAAAGGGAATATCTGAGAGGATCAGGTCATTGGCGGCCAGCAGGGCCGGGATAGCACCCAAAACACCCGCAAGAAGCAGAGCATCTGCATCCGGCAGGCGGGTGCGCGCCAGGAGGGTAAACGCTACAAGGAAGAGTGCATAAAAAAAAACGCTGACCAGTTTGAGAGCCAGGGGGCTAATGCCAAAAAGGGCAATCACTGGAGCGAGCAGCAGCGGAAATCCCCACGGATATGCCACTGGCCCGGGTGAATAGGATGAGTTTTGAATGGTGAAGGCGTTGTGATGGGTGAAATCGCTCATCTGCCAGACCAGGATGCTTTTGGCCTGCATCAGATAGGCGGCAAAGTCGTCCGGCCATGTCTGCCCGCGCGTGAGCATGAAAAAGCTGAGCATGCTCGAGACCAGCACGATCAGCCCCAGAAACAACGGGAAGCGCTTGTTCATCATTTTATGGCTGCTTGTTTCTGTGAGAGGCCAGCAGCGCGGAACTGCCTGCCAGTGGCATGAGAACACGGATGATAGTACCCATGCCAGGCCCATCGCTTTCAGCCAGGATACGGCCTCCCAGAGTCTCAATCAGCCCTTTTGCAATGGTAAGCCCAATCCCAAGACCACCGTAGCGGCGGGTGGTGTGCGCTTCCACCTGGTAAAACTCCTGGAATATGCGGGTCAATTGATCGGGAGCCAGCCCGATGCCGGTATCGCGCACCCAGGCGACAACACTGCCTCCGCTTTGGATGGCGCCGACCGTGATGGTGCCGCCCGGTGGGGTAAAACGGATGGCATTGTTGATAATGTTAACAAAAGCCGGGGTAAGTTTTTCGGGGTCAGCGGTCACAAGCAGGGGCTGCGCAGGCAAGTCGAAAACAATCGTTTGATGTCTGTCCTCGGCGAGATGACGCATTTCCTCCAAAGCCGTCACCAGAACAGCCTGGATCGCTACCGCCCGTAGATTTAAGGTCATACTATTGGCCTGCAGGACGTGCAGGCTGGTCATGGCTTCAATAACCGAGCGCATCTGCCCGGCGGCTGTCAGGACTCTTTCGGCATTTTCCGAGATTTCGCCATCGTTTTCTGCCTGTAGAAACGAGGCGTAACCGATGATCATACCCAGGGGGGTGCGCAGTTCATGAGAAGCGAGCGCCAAAAAGTTGCTTTTTAAACGGTCTGTCTCGCTGATCTCTTCGTTGGCTTTTTGCAAGGCGTGGATCAGGCGGGCATTGTAAACAGCGACAGCCGCTTGCGAAGCCAACACGGAGAGCAGGCGCTGTTCGGTTTGGGTAAAGTTACCATTCTTATGGTTAAGCGCCTCCAAAACCCCCACGCCTGTTTCACGAATACGCATGGGCACGCCCATAAAAGAGCGCACATTAAAGTTTAGCTGCTGGCTGACGGTTGTAAAGTGGCGCGGATCCTGGCTCACATCGTTAATCAAGATTGGCTCGTCTTTCAGGAAGATGGCGCCAGCCAATGAGCCTTCAAGCGGTACAAGTGTTTGGGAGGCTTGATGCGTGTTAACACCCGTGGAAGCGGCAAAGAAGAGCCGGTTACGTTTTTCATCATAAAGCAGCAGCGAAGCAGCTTCACACTCCAGCATTTCGACCGCGCACTTGATAATGTACTCAAGTAAATCATCAAGATCGAGGGTGGAGTTGAGCGTAAGGCTGATCTCCATTAAACGAGCTAGCTGCCTGGATTCCATGCTGAACGGCTGGGAATTACTCATGTTTTAGCCTCAGCCCATAGGGCGCGCATTATTGCAAAATATAGGTTTCCGTATCGACTTCAAAAAAGCGCGGGTAATCAGGGGAAGAATCATCCCAGAGAGCTGAGCTCCATATTGAAGAACCCAGCGGGTCACATTCTGCGAGCCCCACACCCAGCGGAAGTTTTTTCGACAGGCAGATGGGCGCTTCGACACGATTCCCGATAAAAGCGCTTTCAGCGGGCCGGTTGGCTGTCGCGATGGTGGGAGCGCAACCAAACATCCAGTTATGGCCTCCATCCGGGAAGCGGCACCAGGTCTGGTCGGGAATCTCAACAACGCCGTAGGAAAATGCATCTAAAATTTGACCGGTATTTTTGAATAGACGGACGCTATCGCCGCCATTGCTGAGCAGGATGCCAGTTTGAGATGCAAAAAACACCATGTGGGTCTTTGGCTGCATGGTAACACTGCCAGGGATGGTATAGGGCGATGAATCGCCTTCACGATCATCCAATCGCCAGCCGCTGATGGAAACGGGCAGAGGGCTGAGATTGATAAGCTCGATATACTCATCACCCTGGTCTATGGTGCCGTCTCCGTTCCAATCAAAGCGCGGCTGAGTAAGAAACTCATTGATGACAATGCTGGATGGAGGCGTGTGGTTGGGGGTACGCGTTGGTGTGGGCGAAATGTACCCCTTTGGGGTGACGGTTGGCAAACGTGTGGGCGTACGCGTGGGAGTCAGCGTGCGTGTGGGCGTGGGCGTGACGGAATAGGCCCAGTTGGGCTGACCCGGTGAGCCACAAATCTTGCTGCCATCGCGGCTAAGGTAATAAACCAAACTACCATTATTGGTAAACCAGGCCGCCGGGCCGTCGGGCGCATCCGGCCGGCTGCGTTCCATTGTACAGCGGGTGGTGGCATTGCCTGCCGGCCAAATGAATAGATTATCGGTATAGTCATTGGCGGTATCCACCTCGAAACCTTCAGAATTAACCAGTTGAAGCTTGGCGGCAATGTCGCTGAGCTGGGCGCCTGAGTAGGTCAGGTTTGGAATGATGACAGTGTTATTGTTGAGATCCTTGATTGATTTACCGTCGCCTCTTTCTATCAGGTAAAAACTACCAGGGGCAACAACCCCCTCCAGACGGATAATCAAGGTGCCATCCTTGGTGCGCAACTGCCAACCAGTGCCAGAAGAAAGATCGACTGGCGGAGCATCGGGAGGATTGTACAACTCGATCCACTCATCGGCAGCAGTCTGTGTGCTGGCTCTGTTTCCCATCCATGCGACTTCATTGATAATGAGATGAGAAACGTGTGTTGGCGTAATGGTGGGGGCCTCGGATGGGGTCAGAGTGATCGTGGAAGTACGCGTGTTAACGACTGTACGAGTAACGGTGGCTGTTCGCGTAGCGGTAGCCGTGCGCGTAATAGTAGGGGTAGACGTAATGGTGGGGGTGGGTGTAATGGTCGCTGTTCGCGTGGGTGTCTTTGTATCTGATTTTGCCGCAGCAGATGCAGCCAGGGCGCCGACAGGCTGAGTGAACACTATCAGAATCGCCCAGAATGCCAGGATGAAAAATCCGGCAGCAATCCGATGAGAGCGGCAGTTTAATGGATCACGCCAATGAGAAAACCGAGATGCAAACAATAGAAGAAACCTCTGTGGATATTAAACCACAAAAAAAGCCGGGATGAAAAACCCGGCCAATATGGCCACAAGATAATACCTTTACCACCGAAAAAAAGTGTGGCACATATCATACCGCGCCCAGATTGGGGCGCGATTGATCCCAAAAAAAAAAGGAAGCTCAGAATCAACTGGGCCGCGCTGTTTTTCTAACGCGGCTCAACCACTAACTTGATCGCAGTGCGAACCTTTCCTTCAATATCAACATCCACAAATTCGGGTACACATACCACGTGAATTTCATCGCCTTTGAGATAACCGGTAGCCAGAGCCAGCGCTTTGACAGCCTGGTTCACTGCGCCAGCACCGATCGCCTGTACCTCGGCGCGTTTGTGTTCTCGAACAACGCCAGCAATTGCCCCAGCTACGGCGGATGTGCGGGAGTTCGCTGAAACTTTGATCATGTCCATGTTGACTCTCCCTTTCAAATCAATATGAGAGGCTTGATATAGTCTATAAAGATTGTACAAGATTCTCAATATCATTTCAAGCGTTTTTTGGAATGGATGGTAACTTGTTATTGAATATTAGTGAAATATCATCCAGATACTTGCCTATAAGGGGAGAGCAAAGTATCCTGATTAGATGCAGGACTTGCAAGGCGGTTTTGTTTTTTTGTTTCTTTCTTTCTCTCTTTGTTTCATAGAATATATATATATAGTAATTGTAGTAGGGCCTGTGGATATGTGGATAAGTCCCCGGGGTACCCTGCCCGTGGGTTGTCTCACGATGAAAAGCCCCACTACTGGTGGTTTTTCTCCTGATTGGAAGGCAGGCTGTCTGTGGATAACTCATGGATTGTCAGAAGGCGGTTTTTAGTGTTTTATTTTGCAAATCCATAAGTGGAGAAAGGCAAAAAGACACCCCCATATATGGGGGTGTGCTCTTTATCATAAATCGAACATTTGATTAGTTTGTCCACAAGCAGAGTCGGTTATCCACAGATATAGGGCAGTTATCCACAGGTAGATGCTGAAAAAGAGCGCATTTGGTTATTTTGATACCCCCCTATATGGGGGTGCCAAAAAGAATTTAATATGAAATTAATATGGATTTGCAATGAATCCGCTTTATATCCCATTGTCGACTGAGACCTGTTCGAGGATTTCTTCCAGCCTGTCAAGAAAGGCATCCAGAGACTGCAGACGCTCGGGCAGGGCCTGAGTGGATAGTCCGAGTGCGGCGCAGACGCCGGCCCAGTCGTTCTGTTGTTGTTCATTAAATGACCCATTCTCAGCAGCGAGAGCCCAGGTATAAAGCATGGGCCAGACAGCGGCTGAAGGCATATCGCTGGATAACTGAGCTTCGATGGCGCTTTTATAATAGGAAAAACGCGCGGGGTGCAGGCGCAAATCGCCGGGAGACTGTGCCGTGGCTTTGAAGGCCAGTTCCCAGGCGGGCAGCCACTGGGTGATGATCTGGGCGGTGGCATTGGATGAGACGCTGGCGAACAAGGTGTGGATCATGTCATCCTGTTCGATGCTTTTGGCGCGCTCCGGGAATTCGGCCAGCAGCCGGCGTTCGGAAATGGGCGCGCCGGTCAGGGCTACCAGCGAGTTGGCGGCGTTAAAGATGGCATTGAAGAGTTTGAGTGGGTTGGCGCTTTCAATATCCATTTGCATGCCGAACCAGGCTTCGCGCGCCGGGACGGAGAAAAAACGCGCGCGCTTGATGATGTTGGCCGGGTCTTCGAATTGGGCGCGCACCACCGATTGGGTATATTCGAAGAAGCGCCCCCTTTGGAATAGCAGGCGCGGGTCCCACATGGCCCAACCACGCCACCCGTCGCCGCGCAGTTCGCGCGGTTGGGCGTACAGGCTCACGTTTTCATAGGTAATGTCGAGGTGATAATCGTTGGACAGCTTGACGATTTCCCTGTCGCGCGGCAGTTCCCCGTTATGCAGCACAAGCAGGTCCACGTCAGCGGGGCTCTCGACCGCGCCGTGTTCGGGGCGCAGCGAACCAACCAGGAAAACAGCGGTTACGTTGATATCGTGGGCGAAGCGTTTTTCGACAGTCTCCCTGGCAAGTTTCATCAAGGCGTCATGAGTGATGCGCATATCAATCTCCATCCATCAGCGCAGGTTGGTAGGGCGAGATCGAAAGCGCCTCGCGTATCCGGTTTGCGATCAAACTGAGGTGTTCAGGGTAGCGAACAAAATCGAGTGAGTTGCTGTCGATTGTCAGGCAGGCGCCTGTTGTGGTGGCGAAGAATTCATCGTAGGATTTGACCAGGTCGGCGATGTAGGCGCGCTCCATGGTGCGCTCGTAGGAGCGGTCGCGCAGGGCGATGCGGCCCATCAGCGTATCGACACTGGCCGAAAGGTAAACGGTCAGGTCCGGCAACGGGATTTTCTCAGCCAGGGCTTCGTGGACACGGTGGTACATGATCAGCTCGTCGCCGCGCAGGTTGATCCGCGCGAACAAGGCATCCTTGGCAAAGGTGTAATCGGCCAGCAGCGCGGCACCCCTGTGCAGGATGGCGGGTACGGTGCTGTTTTGCTGGCGGTAGCGGCTGAGCAGGAAGAATATCTGTGTCTGAAAGGCGTAACGGGCGCGGTCGCCGTAGAAATCCGAGAGGAAGGGGTTTTCCTCAAAGACTTCCAGCAGCAGTTCGGAGTTGTCAAAACGTGGCTGGAGCAGACGCGCCAGGGTGGTTTTTCCGACTCCGATGACACCCTCGATGGCGATATACATGCGGCGTTCTCCGGATATGGGATGATTAAGGATACCATAAATCGGAGGGTTGATGAATGCAGAAAGAGCCGGCTGAGAATACACCCGGGTGTTTCAGGCAGGTGTAACGAGCGGCAGTATCAGGCAGCTGGGATGATCCGCATCGTGATAAAGGGTCACGTGGGCGGTGCGGGCATCTTGAGCGGATTCGGATGACACCACGCCGCCGCTGTTGTAATTCTTCTGGTAATAAATGGAATTCGGCGAACAGATCACCAGGCGCAGGCGGCTGTCTTTGGCGATGCGGCGCGAGAAGAAGCTGAACCCGTTGAACTCGAAGCGGATGATCTCGTTGAGGGGCGTCAGCGTCTCACTGCGGAGCGACTCACGGTAACGCGCCCGCAGGAGATCCTGTGTGAGCAAAATATTGGAACCATCCAGCAGTATTTCGTAGACGGAGACCTGGAAGTCGGTATCCGGCACATCCAACTCAAGCCAGGCGACCAGCTTGATATATCCGGTGATCTCTGTGGCTGTCTCAAACGGGGCGCTGTGATAGACCAACCCGTTTCCAAAGAGATTGAGGGCGAAGCGCTGATCGGTCAAATAGTTCTTGATATCCTCGCGCTCGAGCTCGCCGGGGCGCACATCGAGCGGGTCGTAGATGTAGCCATCCGGCAGTGATTTGTCCGGGCTGGTTTTGTCCAGCGTGCCCGAGTGGAAGGCATCGTTGGCCGCCGCGCCGCTGGAATTCAGATACAGCTGCAGGCTGGCATTCGAGATGGAAGCGAGATTGTCGGCGTACTTCCACTCTTCCGCGCCTGCCAGGTAATAGGCCACGCGCTGTTTCAGAAATTCCGGTTTGGGGCCGGTTTTAAGGGTCCAGTCCCACCACTTGGTATGCAGTTTATCCATCTCCAGCATGCTGGCCTCGCCGAATTGCAGCCCGCCAAACTCCTTGTTGGGGGTGCGCGTGCCGGCATGATCCCAAGGGCCGATGATGAGGTAGTGCTCATCGCGCGCGGGCGAGGCCGAGCGCATGTGCTGCTGGTAATACGTCATTGCGCCGACCTGATCCGCGTCGTAGTGACCGGTGATCGTCAGGATCGGGATGGTGATGCGGTCAAAGCTTTCGGGTGGAAAGGCCAGCCTGTCCCAATAAGAATCCTGGGTGGGGTGTTGAATCCAGGTCTGAAAATGGGTGCTGAGGTTGCCGACGATCTGATCCAATTCTTTGAAAGGACGATGCTCGATATACATCTCGCGGAACTTCTCGACCCAGAAGGATGCTTCACCAAACAGGTTGGCGTTGCCGGTTGACCCGCTGGTAAAGGTCAGCCACTCCATTTCATAGGAGAACAGGATGTTTTGATAAAAAGGGAAATCCACACCCGCGTAGACCGAGGCGGCGGGTACAATGGTTTTGAGATGCGGGGGGAACTCTTTCAACGTCATCCACTGATCGAAACCGGCATACGATCCGCCCCACATCGAGACGCTGCCGCTGCACCACTCCTGGGCCGCCAGCCATTCGACAATGTCAAACCCATCGCGGCCTTCGTTAACCAAGGGTTCAAAATCGCCGGCGGAGTTGCCTCTTCCGCGGCAGTCCACCAGCACATAGGCGTAGCCGTGTTGGGCAAAATAAAAAGCGCGGGAGTGGTACGAGTCAGAGATGTAGGGGGTCAGGGTGAAGATTACCGGGGTGGGGTCTGCGTTCTTGGGGCGGTAGACGGTGCCGTTAAGCTGAACGCCATCGCGCATGGGGATTTTGAGCCCCCATTTGAATTCGACATTCTTATCTGCAAGTAGCGCTAATTTTGAAGGCTGATCTGATCCGGATATAAGAGAGGTGTGCCACATGCCGGGTTCTCCTTGAATGGTTTGGGTAATGTGAACAGGGGTGTTTATTTAGGGATGGCTGCCAAGGCTGGGCAGGGCGAAGCCGTGACCCTGGTTGAGAACTTTGTGACTGACAGCGATTATCGGGGAGCTGGAGTATGCCCGCAGATTGATGGTGCCAGGTTTGCCGCTCCCAAAAACGGCCTTCTTTTGGTTTTCAGCATAACCATTCTTGAGGTTAAATACTATCCTTTGGAAGTTGATGGTGAGCAAAATATTAATCAGCGCCATCCAGCCTGGTGAGCATGTCGGTTAAGACGGCTTTGAGTACCTGGCGCAGCAGGCGGTCGCTTTCGGCGTGAGAGAGAACAATCTTTTCCAGGCTCAGTTCTTTTTGAAAGGATTTTTGAACGGTTTCAAAGACCCGGTCATTGACGTTTCCGTGCTGCAGGCGCTGGGTCATCCTTTTGAGCAGGTTGATGTAGGAACCGGATTGTTCGTAAAAGTTGGGCGGGTTTAGCATGGGAAACTTATCTCCTTTCAGGAGAGAAACGGATTGAGTTGATTGTTATAGTCTACGCTTGTTCCGCTGGATTGGCAAATTTGGGATTTATTTCACAAAATATGTAGTGGTCAAGAAATGGGTGTACACAAACCTGGGCTCGCGCAAAGTCGCAAAGGGCGCAAGGAAGAGTTTCTTTTTGGAGAATGTAGTTAGCAGATAATGGACGAACAGTTTCTTTTCCACGATGAGGGGTCGCGGAGGGGTCGCTGGGATGAATCCCCTGCTGATGGCGTGAAAGTCGGATGAATCCGACTCCGTCTTTGGCTTGAAGGGCTTGCGTGAAATGAGGCGGGGCTTCCGAAATATTGAAACACAGCCGAGCTGTTGTTCGTGTTAATTTTACAGATCCAACACCTGATCCAGTCCGCGGCGCAGCCCGGTGAAGCTGCTGACCTTGCGAATGGATAACAGGGCGCCATCCACATACGGCGCGGCGCTGCTGCCTGAGTCGTGCCGTATGGTGAGTTTTTGGTCGGGCATGCCAAAAATGATCTCTGCCGAGATGGTGTAGCCGGGCAGGCGGATGGAATGAACCTGGGAGCCGGCCAGGCGCGCGCCGCGGGTCTCGACGAGGCCCTGGGTTTGCTCGAGGGGCACGGTCAGTTCGGAGGGGCGGACTGTTGACAGGCGGTGAGCCAGTTCGCGCGCGGTTCCGCTGGGGGCGTCTTTTTTGTTGTCGTGGGCGTAGTCGATGATTTCCCACTGGGGGATGTAGCGGGCGGCCATTTCGGAAAATTTCTGCAGCAGTACGACGGTGATGGCAAAGTTGCCAACAGCCAGGACTCCCAATTGGCGCTCCAGGGCGGCGGTTTCAATTTCGGCGAAGTCGGCATCGGTCAACCCGGAGGTGCCAATGACAACATGGGCGCCGTGCTGCAGGGCTGCCAGGACGTTGGCTTTGGCGACATCCGGGTTGGTGAACTCGAAAAACACATCGCAGGGCTGCTGATCGAGGGCCTCCTGCGCGCTAGCGTAAATCGGGCAGGTGAGAAGTGGTTCAGGCAGCACATCGCCCAGGATCTTCCCGGCGTGTGTGCGGGATATGGCCGATACCAGGGTGATATCGTTGGTTTTGGCAGCGGCGAGGGCCAGGGCTGAGCCTGCCCAACCGGTTGCGCCTGCGAGACAGATGCGGATTGTCATGTTTCCTCTTTGTGTGTGCCAGTGTGGATGGTTATTATTGTCAGGCCAGCGCGGCCATTTGTGCCAGTTGGAGCTGGATTGCGCGGCGGAAGAACAGGGATATCAGCCATAGAACCGGGCGGGCGGCGGCTTGTTTTGGAAACATTTGGAAGCTGCGGGTGACTTGTGTGGCGTTGTTTTTCTCCACAAGCGTCCATTCCTCGGTGAAGTGGGAGGCCAGGTTGCTCAGCGGCGGGGTAAATTCACAAAACCGCATGCCGATTTCTTTGCCGGGAACCCACTTGTAAATTTCCTCAATATATTCTGACCCGTCTGTGCTGCGGACTCGGATGCGTGACCCGAGCATGTCTTCGGTTCGTTTGTCGTAGCTGGCTTTTTCGATGCCCGGTAAAATGCCGTAGCCTTTAAAGCTGCTCCACAGATCTGTGTCGGCTGCCGCGGAACAGATCTCGGCGGCGGAGCGTGGAATCAGGTGGCTGCATTGGAAGGTGACGGGTTTCATGGGTTTTCTCGCAAGTGTGGAATGTCAAAATTATAGCAGTATCCCGGCTAATTGGGATGAGAACCACGGGATGCACAAACCCCGGGTTCACCGCAAAGTCGCAAAGGGCACTAAGAAGAGCTTTTTTAGGCGCAGTTATCGAGACAGAATATTTTCCGAAACATTGAGATGCTCCTGAGAGGTTGTGTGCGTTTTTCCTGGCGGAGCTATCCGACCGGGCCTTTGCCCTGAGGTGGAAAGGGGGCTAATATTGTATGGAAGACCTTTTTTAAATGCTATACTTATCTTACGATTGTATTTTCCAGGGATGCTGCAGGGCTTATCGCAAACAGGAGGATTGGTTTATGGGCGCAAAATCGAAGCACGATGATGAAAAAGGCGGGCAGGTTTTTAATATCCAGGGCGGGGTGCATGCCAAAAGGGATGTCATCATGGGTGATCAGAATAATATCATCACCAACAATACCGCCAATATTGAGAGCCCGGCCCAGTTTGTGGAGGCGCTGAAACAGGTGCAGGCGCAAGTTGCCGGGATCAAGCAGGAGCAGTTGACGGCGGCGCAGAAGCGTAATCTCGAGGCAGTCGAGGGGCAGATCGAGGCGGTCAGCCTGGAAGCTGGAAAGCCGAAGCCGCAGTTGGCGCACATCCAGACCACGCTGAAGGATGCCAGGGAGACGATGGATATGCTGGCGGGCGGTTTGAACAGCGCGGCGGCATTGGGCACCACCATCGGTGGCCTGGCACTGCTGGCTGTAAAATTATTTGGCGGGTAGGTGTATAGGCGGGGTTTGCGGAGGAATTATGCCGAATGAATCACAGACGTTTAATATCAAGAACAATCACTGCGCCGATTTTGTTGGTCGTGACCAGAATAATATCAGCTACGGTTTCAGCGCGCAGGATGTGGAGGGCATCATTGAGCGGGTGCTGGCCTTTGCGCGCGCAGGCGCTGTCTTTCAGACTTTGCCAGACCAGCCGGAGATTCTGTTTGCCGAACAGGACGGGCAGAGACTGACTTTTCAACCTGGGGCAGCCCGTCAGTTGAGCGGGCAGGGGAGTGAACGCGCTTACCTGTTGGCCCTGGCTGTTGACCAGGAATACCAGCGCTGGGCCGTGCGTTTTGTGCCCCTGGCGGGCAAAATGGATATCCGCCAGGTGTTTGAAGGTGTGCCGATGGCTTTCAATGAACTGATCATCCCAAGCGGTGAGGGCGGTCAGGCCACGCAAAAACGGCTGGAGAGCATTGATGAGGCCATGCAGACGCACGGCGCGTTTGTGATATTGGGTGAACCGGGCGCGGGCAAGACCACCACCCAGCAGCGCATTGCCTACGATGCGGCGTGCGCCCTGCTCGAAAAACAACCCGGGCGCGTGCCGCTGTTTGTGCGCTTAAGCCAGCAGGGCGAGCGCGAGCCATACGCTTTTTTGCAGACCGAATGGGAGCGGCGCGCCGGGCAGCCCTTTGATCTGGCGCTCAAGCAGGGCCGCATCCTGATTTTAGCCGATGGGCTGAATGAAATTCCGCGCGAGAAGCGCAATGAGCGCCTGAAAGCCTGGATGCTTTTTGAACAGGATTATCGCGGCGCGAACCAGTTGATTTTCAGCGGGCGCGAGAAGGATTATGACAACCAGCTCAATCTGCCGCGTGTGATCGTTCAACCCCTGGATGATGCCCGGATTGACGATTTCTTGAAGCGCCATAACACAACCGATCTGCGTGAACTATTGGATGCGCCGCCGCACCGTTTGCGTGAGATGGCTTCCAACCCGCTGCACCTGTTTGTGCTGACAATGGTGTATCTGCAGGGCGGAAGGAACCTGCAAACGCTGGCAAACAGCGGAAAGTTGTTTGAATCGTTTGCAGATACGTTGATGCGCAATGAACAGCGTTACCATCCCGATGACTTGAGCGTGGACTGTAAAGTGGGACTGTTGGCGCGCCTGGCTTACCGTATGCAAACCCAGGGCAGCGGCACGACCTTTGAACAGGCTGCCGCGAAGGAGGCGCTGCCCGCAACGGTGGATGTGCTGGGCGAGGAACTGGCGCTTGTTCCGGCAGTTTTATTCCGTTTTGGGCGCGGGGCATCCATTCTTGACCCAGCCACCCTGCCGGATGTGCGCTTTTACCACCATCTGTTGCAGGAATATTTCGCGGCGCGCGAGCTGCTGCGGCGCTTCAATGGCGGCGAAAATCTGGAAGCCTTCTGGAAAAGCGCCCGCACCATCGCCGAAATGCCGCCCAGCACCGTGGGTGAATGGGATGCGCTGCCTGAGCCGCCTTCAACTGGTTGGGAAGTGACCACCATCCTGGCGTGCGGGTTGAGCCGCTCGCCTGAAAAGCTGATCGAGGCAGTGCGCCTGCACAACCCGGCCCTGGCCGGGCGCTGCCTGGATGAAGCCGGGATCGAGAAACCCGCGGCAGTGACCGCCAGAACCCGGGCCGACCTTCTGGCTGAGTTGTACAACCCGCTGAACCACCTGCGCGCGCGCTTGCAGGCCGGAAACGTATTGGGCCGGATTGGCGACCCGCGCTTTGAGAAACATGAAATTGACGGCGCACAGGTCATCCTGCCGCAAGTGTTGGCTGTGCCCGCCGGGGAATACCTGATTGGCAGCGGCCGCAATGAAAAAGATGCCTATGATAATGAGAAGCCGCAAACAGTGGTTAAATTACCGGCCTTTTCGATCGGCAAGTGGCCGGTCACCAATGCCGAATATGCCTGTTTTATGGCATCCGGCGGTTACAAGGATGAGGTTTACTGGCAGGGTGACTTGGCCAGGCGTTGGCTGAAGGGTGAGGATGTGACCGGTGGGCAGTTCAGCGCCTGGTTTAATATGTGGAAGTATTTGAAGGGCAGTCCAAACTGGAAGGAAGAGTTTGAAAAAAGTGGCAATTACACACCTGAAAACATTAAAACCTATGATTATGTTGCCGGTTTGAGTGAAGATGAACTGAAGAAAGTGTTATCCGAACAGCTTTCGAAAAAATCGCGCACCGAACCAAATAACTGGAATGACCCGCAGTACAACAACCCGTCCCAGCCGGTGGTCGGGATCACCTGGTTTGAAGCCAATGCCTATTGCGCCTGGCTTAGCGTGGTGACAGGCTCGCACTTTCGCCTGCCCAGCGAGGCTGAATGGGAAGCCGCCGCACGAGGAACAAACCAAAAGCCTGAATCAAAAAGTGACAATCATCCTTACCCGTGGGGCAACGAATGGAATCCTGAAAAGGCCAACACGCTTGAAGGCCGGGTGATGAAAACTTCGCCAGTGGGCGCCTACGCCTGCGCGGGCGGGGTTGGGCCGTTTGGAGTCGAAGACCAGTCCGGCAATGTCTGGAACTGGACATCCAGCCTGTACTTGCCGTACCCGTATGAATCTGCTAAAAGTGAGCTGGCGGAAGCTGAAGGTGAACGCACACTTCGGGGCGGCTCGTGGGACAGCAATAGTTGGTACGCGCGCTGTGCTGACCGTATTAGGCGCATCCCTGACTCCTTCATTTTTTCGGTTTCCGGTGTGTGGTTTCCCTGGCGATTTCCGAATTCTGAGCTTCTGAATTCCGGTTTTCGCTGCGACCGGAGGA
>CAIMZS010000059.1 GCA_903846015.1 uncultured Anaerolineae bacterium
CAATCCGCTTTCAAAAATGAGCCATCTATGATCATTGTTAAGCATTCCCGAATAGATAAAATTTTATGGACAGATGATTATGGCTTAAGGATTATCAGGAATAAACAGATTAGCATGACTCAGATCAATGAGAAAATTATTTCTGGCGAGATTTTGGCCGGCGAAGGAAAAGGCACCAAGTATTATGCTTTCCAGGTAACTTTGGATCACTTCGCTGCTGGAAAAGATATCAATGCCGCTATCCGGACAGAAATCATTGATGTATTGCGGGCCACACCCGATTGGACTGGTAAATAAGTAATGTCTGAAATTAATGCAATTACCCAACCAACTTATCTTGACTTGCGCACCCAGCTTCACCAGATGGTCGTCAATGACCTGCTCGGTCCGGCCGGTGGCCCCACTGAAGAAATAGATGAAGACAGCGTTCGTTCGCGCTATATCGTCGGCTTGCTTGCGCCGCGCGGTCAGAGCGCCCTGCCGGATGAACAGGATGAACTGGCCCTGGGCGGCGGCACCGAAACCCAGGACGGCAAACCCGCCTCTGCGCCCGCCGCGCTGCCAGCCATGCTGCCCTCCTCCATCGGTCTAACCTGTACAGTCAGCGCCGAGGTTCAAACCATCCAGGTGACTGTGCGCTGGGGACAATACTCCCGTGGGCGCTCTGAGACGCTGCCACCCAATGCCAAAGGTGAGCCACCGCTGATCTGGAGACGCCGGCAGATCGAGCAAACTTCCGACCCCATCCCGCTCAAAGAAGGCAAAATCGCACCGTGGAACCCGGAACCCGATTTTCCAGAGGTCTATGTCAGTGGGCTGATGCGCCGCTACGCGGATGCCTGGTCGGTAACGCTCTTCCTTGTAAATGGTCAGGCCGAACCCAAGCAGCGCAAAGATGAAGCCTGGCTCTTCCAATCCGAACTAAGTGTGCGTTCAACAGATGGCGCGCCCGCGTTCATCAAACGCCCGCTCGGCATTTCGCAGCCCAACCAGGAACTCGAAGCCAGGGCAATGGAGATGACCTACCGCCGCCAGGTCGAATTTGCCGTGGGGCATGGTGTGGGCGTCCACGCCGAAAAAGCCCCAGGCGAATGGGCGCGCGCAGTCGAGATCCGCACCAGTGTTCTGCCGGTCTACGAAGTTGAACAGGTCGATGCGCCTCAACTGGAAGGGGTCGAGCTCGACATGCAGGTGCTCGCGCAGCTTTCTGGTGAGCAGTTCGAGAGCGCTCTCGCACCGCTGACTGATGCTTACCGAGAGTGGATCACCCATGAGGAAGCCCGTCTCAAGCCTGCCGCCCCGGACTTGAGCCCCTATTTCCAATCTGCGCGCTCTGCACTGGATGCCTGCCGCACTGCCCTTGGGCGTATCCGTGATGGGCTCAACCTGCTCAAAACCGACGAAAACGCCGCCGAAGCCTTCCGCTTTGCCAATCGCGCCATGGCCAGCCAGCGCATCCGCGGCATCTTCACCCGCGAAGTGCGCCAGAACACTGCCCAGCCGCCGCGCCTCGCAGATTTTGATATTCCGCGCAACCGCTCGTGGCGGCCTTTCCAACTGGCCTTTTTCCTGCTCAATATCCCGGCCCTGGTTGACCCAACCCACCCGGATCGGGTCAATCCCACGCATGCCAAAGCCGACCTGCTCTGGTTCCCCACTGGCGGCGGCAAGACCGAGGCCTACCTGGGTGTGGCCGCCTTCACCATAGCCCTGCGCCGTTTGCAAGGTGAGCTGGGTGGCTATTCCGGTGAAGCCGGTGTGGCTGTGCTGATGCGCTACACCCTGAGACTGCTGACCCTGCAGCAGTTCCAGCGTGCCACGTCCCTGATCTGCGCCATGGAACTCATCCGCCGCGAAAAACCAGCCCGCTGGGGCACGGAACCTTTCCGCATCGGATTGTGGGTGGGCATGCGTTCCACCCCCAACCGCACAGAAGACTCGGCTGAATCCATTCGCCAGAAGAAGGGTCAGTGGATGGGTCTGGGCAGCAAGGGCACACCCCTGCAGCTGACCAACTGCCCCTGGTGCGGGCGGGCGCTGACCGCCAACAACGTCACGGTTGAGGTGTACGAACGTGGACGTGGGCGCACCTTTCAATACTGCTCTGACCCGCTCGGTCAGTGCGAATTCTCATTGCGCCAGGCACCCGACGAAGGTCTGCCGATCGTGGTCGTGGATGAAGAAATCTACCGCCGCCTGCCCAGCCTGCTGATCGCCACGGTAGACAAATTTGCGCAGATGCCCTGGAAGGGCGAGACCCAAATGTTATTTGGCAAAGTGAGCGGAAAATGCCCGCGCCACGGCTACCGCTCGTCTGAACTCGAAGACAGCGACAGTCACCCGGCCATCAAAGGCATGGAAGGCAAATTCCCGGCTGTCAAAACGCAGGACTGCCTGCCGCTGCGCCCACCGGATTTGATCATCCAGGATGAGCTGCACCTGATCAGCGGCCCGCTTGGAACGCTGGTGGGTCTGTACGAAACCGCTGTCGACCGGCTGTGCTCGTGGGATTTGAATGGGACCCGTGTGCGCCCCAAAGTGATCGCCTCGACTGCCACCATCCGCCGCGCGCAAAACCAGGTCCACAACCTGTTCTTGCGCGATGTGCAGATCTTCCCGCCATCCGGGTTGGATTCCGGCGACAATTTCTTCGCGAAGCGCCGCCCGGCTGGCCCCGATGCTCCCGGCCGGCTGTATCTGGGTGTCTGCGCCCCCGGCATACGTATGAAAACCATCCTGATCCGTGTCTATGTGGCCTACCTGGCCGCTGCTCAGAAATTATTTAAAGACTACAGCGGCCTGGCCGATCCCTGGATGACCCTGGTCGGATATTTCAACTCGATGCGCGAGTTGGGCGGCATGCGCCGTGTCACCGATGACGCTGTGCGCACGCGTCTGCGCCAGATGGATGCGCGCGGCCTGGTCAAACGCTTTATCGAACCTGATAGCACGGAAGAATTGACATCGCGCAAATCAGCGGTGGATATTCCTCGCATCCTTGATCGGTTGGAAAAAACATTTCCACCAAAGAAGGGTGAGCAGCGCCCATACGATGTCGTTTTGGCCACCAATATGATTTCCGTGGGCGTCGATGTCAGCCGCCTGGGACTGATGGTGGTCGCCAGTCAACCCAAGGCCACTTCCGAATACATCCAGGCCACCAGTCGTGTTGGGCGCGCCTTTCCGGGCATCGTCTGCACCGTCTACAACTGGGCCCGTCCCCGCGATCTCAGCCATTATGAGCGCTTCGAACACTATCACGCCACCTTCTACCAGCAGGTCGAAGCCCTCTCTGTCACGCCCTTCTCGCCGCGCGCCCTGGATCGCGGCCTGAGCGGTGTCTACGTTTCGCAAGTGCGCCTGCTGACTGAAGAGTTCAACCCCAACCAATCCGCCGGGCAGCTCTCGGATCCACAGCCTTTGTTTGATGAGATCGAACGCGATATCAGTCAGCGCGCCGGCCTGGTCACTGCCAGCGAGAAGACTCGCGAACTGGTTGTCAACATGCTGGCTGCCCGCCGCGATGAGTGGCTCAGCAAGGTTTCCGGCACGACCGGCGGCGCGATGCTGACCTATACCAGGGAACGCAAAACTGGCCGCGAAACCCCGCTGCTCAAAAAGCCCACTGAACTGGGCGAAAGCTACTTTTTCTGTTTGAACTCCCTGCGCGACGTTGAACCGCAGGTAACCCTGGTACTGAACGACCAGGGTATGGACACCCCTGCGCCCATTAACTCGAGCGTGGGCAAACCCTAAATTCCCATTTGCCGTGGATGGGCGCAGCCAACAGGTTTTGACTTTGCCCTTGATAAAAAAGCTCTTGACCTTATCCGCGTAAATCCGCGCTCGTCCGCGGCCAACAGGTTTTGACCTGAAAGAGACCCTCATGCCCATTACCACCCCTCGTGTTGGCGAAGTCCGCCCCAGTCAATTGTTATTCACCTACGGTGTAGGCGCACTGATCGACCTGCCCAAGCTCTCGGTGATTGTCACCGGCCTGGAAGATTGGCCGGTCAATCCCAATTACGCCCGTCCGGTCAATGAGAGCCGCCTGCTGCAGGCCGTACAGTTCAACCTGCACAGTGTTGAAAAACTGCTCACCCCGCCGCTCGTCCAGGATACAGGCGCCTCCCCCGACCCATCCGACCCGGAATTTTACATCGGCGTCCCGGTGGCTACCTTCCCACGCTGGATGGTTTGCCCGCACTGCCGCATTTTGGCGCCGCTCAGTTCCAACCTGTTTCAACTGGACGAAAACGCTTTTCGCATGGATGAAACCTGCTACCGCCACGCCAGCTGCAACACCGCCAGGAATCCGGAAGTCATACCGGCCCGCTTCCTGGCCGCCTGTGAAAAAGGTCATCTGGACGATTTCCCCTGGGTTGAATTCGCGCATCGCAGCGCAGCCTGCGAGGTGCCCATGCTTCGCCTGATCGAACACGGCCCATCCGGAGAAGCCCGCGACCTGGAAGTGCGCTGTGACCATTGCAAAGCGCCGCCTCGCCGCCTTTCCGAAGCCTTCGGTCAGGAAAACCGGGACAAAATGCCGGTCTGCACGGGTCGTCGCCCACACCTGCGCGATTACGACCTTGAACCCTGTCAAAACCAGGTTCGCACCATTATTCTGGGAGCATCCAACACCTGGTTTCCAGTTTCGCTCAGCGCCATCGGCATCCCCATCTCTGCGGATACCATCTCGCAATTGCTTGAAGAAAACTGGGGCGATCTGAGGGTCATTGATAATCTCGGGATCGTTGGCTATTTACGCGCTACCGGAAAATTAGGCCGTCTCAGCCAATTCTCTGACCAGCGTATCCTGGATGCCATCCAAAAACGCAAATCCGAGATTGACACTGGCAGCACCCAAACCTCCAAACCTGACCTGAAATCCCCGGAGTGGAAAGTCTTCAGCGAACATGATCCCGCGCTTAACAGCGAGGAATTCCGCCTGCGAGCAGTCCCGGTTCCGCCGCAATATGCTGGCCTGATCAAACAGGTGGTGTTGGTGGAACGATTGCGCGAGGTGACCGCCCTGATCGGCTTCACACGCATCGACTCAGGTGGAGAAATGACCGATGAACTGGATACCCCCACCGAAATTGCGCCGCTTACCCGTCGACAACCCACCTGGGTTCCGGCCAATGAAGTGCGCGGTGAAGGCATTTTTATCCAATTTAACGAAGAGCGCATCGCACAGTGGGCCAGTCAGCCAGATGTGCAAAAGACCGGGCTCGAATTTCTGGATGCGCATGTGCGTTGGCGCACAGCGCGCGGCATCGAACCGCCCGAAGAAGGCTTCCCTGGCATCCGTTTTGTGCTGCTGCACTCATTTTCGCATGCGCTGATGCGCCAGCTTTCATTGGAGTGCGGCTACGCCGCCGCCAGCATCCGCGAACGAATTTATGCGCAGCCAGTCAAGGATAATCAGGAAGCCATGGCGGGTATCCTGATCTATACATCTGCACCCGATAGCGAAGGTACGCTGGGCGGCCTGGTCAGCCTGGGCGAGACCGATGCACTTGGGCTGCACATTGCCCAGGCCCTGGAAGCGGCACAACTGTGCGCCAATGATCCACTCTGCGCCGAGCACGTTCCCGGCGGCCAGGGGCACACCATCCATGCCGCCGCCTGCCACGCCTGCCTGTTTTCCCCCGAAACATCTTGCGAACGCGGCAACCGCTATCTCGACCGCGCAACCCTGACCACCACCGTTGAATACGATGGGCGCAGCTTTTTCAAAGCCCTATGAACTCGCTGCCTGAAGTTGTCCTACACCTGGCAGATGACCTGCCCGCCGAACACGCCTCGCACCTGGCCGAGCTGCTACGCTCTGAAACACTCCTGGATTGGGAGCGGCTCTCGCACTTGCTGCGCACCGCCATTCCCAACCTGGATACCCAGGAACGCTTGAGGCGCTTCATTGCCGAGTGGCAGGCCCTGCCTCAGCCGCCCACGCCTGGCGAGATGTCGCTCTTGCTGGGATCCGTTTCCGCAGCGTTGGCCCACCAGCGCCAGAAGCAAAAGATCGAGCTGACCTGGACCGGTCCGCGCAGCCCGCAGATCAGCCTGCGCCGCACGGATCAAGCCTTAATCGAGTTAATTAGCGGCGCAAGCAAACGAATTCTGATCGTCAGCTTCGCGGTCTACAAGGCCCGCAATATCCTCTCCACCCTGGAAAAAGCCGCGGACCGAGGTGTGGAAATCACGGTCATTCTCGAATCTCCCGAAGTGAGTGAAGGCAAAATTGCTTACAGCACCATCCGTGCCCTGGGCGCTTCCCTGCGCGAAAAATCCAAAATCTTCATCTGGCCGTATGCCAAACGCGCCACCACGCCAGATGGCAAAATCGGCTCGCTGCACGCCAAAATCGGTGTGGCCGATGGCGACCATCTGTATCTTTCCAGTGCCAATCTGACCGATTACGCCATGAACATTAACATGGAGATGGGGGTGCTCATCCACGGCGGTGAACTGCCGAGCCGCATCGAACAGCATTTCGCCGAGTTGATCGGAGATGGGACGCTGGCGGAGATTGCGGAATAAGTTACGTTTCGAGATGTTTTGTCAAAAGCCTCGAACATTTCGGGACCGGCAGAACGCAAGGACATGGCACGTTGATCAATTGTGGTTCTGACCCAGTAACAGCCACCCTTTGGATTGATAGGCGGCGTAGAAATAGCATTGGAGTCAATAATTCCAAACTTTGTGAATGCCATTTTACGCGTCCTGGGGGTGATGGCAAGTTTTGTGGTAGTGGGATAAAATAATCCGCACGAGATTGATGCCGGTTCACCAGTGAACATGAGCTGATTGAATTTATTCTGGACTGGGAGCGGTTCTCCACAAGAGAAGAGCGCATCCGACTCTCACAGTGGCGGCCCAATGAGGAAAACAACTTTTACACTGCCGCGCGTATATATAGATATCATTCTAATTAGGAGATGATGCGATGACTGAACCGGATACCAATGCGCTAGTGAAGTTGACGCCTGAAAAATTGGCGGTACTTTCGGATGATTTAAAAGCAGCTTTTTGCTTGCTGCCGGAATCGGATCAGGTCTTTTTCGCGAATACTTTTTCTCCGGCAATTTTGCCGGGGGTGTTGGGTAAAAAAGCGGAGCTGATGAAGCGGAATCAGGCCAACGCGGAGCAGTATAAAAATTTGATGGCTAAGATTTCCGGTTCTGTGCCGGCTGCAACTGCCAGCAGCGCGGGAACAGAAAATATTATGCTGGGGGTGGCGACCGCGCTGGGGATAGGCGCTGTTACCGCGGCGGCGGTGACAGACAATACGGCATTTTATGATGGCGTGATGCCTTCCCAACTTGTTCCCGCGCTTCGAACAGAATTCCAAAATCAAAAGACTTCCTTTGCTGCGGCGGGGGACGATCTAACCGGGATGACGGGGACGATCTCGTTGACGCATGATGGCCAACTTATCCCGGCAATGACGATCCATTTGACCCGGATCGATGACGGTTCTGAAGTGAAGGTGAATGATCTGACTTCGAGCGGGCTGCTCGAGACTATCAAGTCCGGAGGCGGGAAGTTAATGGATATTGCGGGTAAAGGTCTGAATATTTTAAACCGGAAGAAAAATGGCAGCCTGTCGATTGATGAGGCTTTTTCGACGGCCAAAGAGGCTTTGAATACTGGCACAAGTCTGGCAGAGGATGCCAACAATCTAAATCTCAAGGATCGGGCCTGGAAGGTTATTCGTCCATTGGCTGAATCGCTTGAAGCGCAAGCACGGGCTGAAAAAGATGCGGAGTTGGCCCGCCGGATGGCGCTGGAGAAAGCCTGGGAAAATTACAATGCCTGTCCAACCTGTGGTGTGGCATTTGGACAGGCGGATACGACCTGCCGGGTATGCGGCTCGGCCCGCCCGACAGTACCGGTGAATCCGAACCCGCGAGGGTAGATTATTTTGTGGAGTTTTGAGAGGAAGTTATCCATGCAGAGTGTAATGATTACCGGGGTTTCCACGGGTATTGGATGGGGAGCCACAAAGATTTTGATCGGACACGGATTCCGTGTTTTTGGCAGTGTGCGCAAGCAGGCGGATGCAGACCGACTTACGCAGGAATTTGGGGATGCATTTGCAGCCGTGTTTTTTGATGTTACAAATGAGAAGGATGTTTATGCAGCAGCCGGGAAGGTGCGAGAGCAACTCAACGGAGAAACGTTATTTGGATTGGTTAATAATGCCGGGATCGCTGTTCCGGCGCCGTTGATGCACCAGCCGATCGCAGATTTCCGAAAACAGATTGAAGTCAACCTGATCGGGCAACTGATCGTCACGCAGGCGTTCCTGCCCTTATTAGGGACAGATTCGGCCCTGCTGGGCAAACCCGGGAGAATCGTCAATATCAGCTCAGTTGCGGGAAAAAATGGCTCGCCATTCCTGGGCGCTTATGCTGCCTCAAAACATGGGCTGGAGGGCTTTTCCGAATCGCTGCGAAGGGAATTAATGCTGTATGGCATCGATGTTATCATCGTTGGCCCCGGCCCAATCGCCACCCCGATATGGGATAAAGCTGATCAGATAGACCTTTCCCCATATCAGCATACTGATTACATCCAGGCGGCATTGGGATTCCAAAAATATGCATTGAAAAATGGCAGGAATGGCTATCCACCAGAAAAAGTCGGTGAGGTGATACTGCATGCGCTGACCACTCCAAAGCCGCGGGTCCGTTATGCAGTTATTCCGGGCAACCCGATCGTACAGATGATCCAGCAATACCTCCCCAAAAGAGTGATCGATTGGGTGATTGCCAGGAACCTGGGATTCAAGCCCAGGCGTTAAATTGATAATAATTGAAGCGGCAGGCAATTCCAGTAAACGCCACTTCACTAAAAAGCAAGAGTGGGTACTTACTCACCTGTCTCGGTGTTTTCGATGCAATGTCTATGCGAAAAATGAGTATCGACAAGGTGGATAAAAAAAATTAATAATAAAGCTTACACAACTTGTCGGATTATAGTTATAATCAGTTATCCAAATATTTGAAGGATATGGTCGTGCAAAATTCTATTCCATCCAATATCCCGAGAGAAGAGCAAGAAAAGTTTGCCAACCACTTATATCGTTATCAATACGATTCTGTGATCATCCAGGAAGGACAGGATGATCATGCAGTATATTTATTGCGCGAAGGAACCCTGGCTATTGAAAAATTGATTGGAAATAAGCCTACGCGAATTTCCACAATGGAAGCTGTAAATTTTTTTGGCGAAATGGCGTTAATCACCCGGGCGAAAAGAACTGCCACCGTGAAGGTCATA
>CAIMZS010000060.1 GCA_903846015.1 uncultured Anaerolineae bacterium
TTAAACATGCCAAGATTGTCTGTCATATCTGTTGGGGAAACTGGGGCGGTACTCCTGCTTATTATCCGGATGACACGGCCGCTGCCGGTGAGATTTTCGATTTAACCAAACGTGCCGGTGATGCTAAAAAACCCAATCCGACTTCCTCCGTTATACCCAAATCCTACGAAGCCAAAATCGATGTCTTCAACATTGAAGGTATAGGTCGCCTAGCTTTTGAAGATTCCGGACTGGAGCTGCTAAAATCCCATCCGATTCCTAAAAATATGATGTTTTGGGCAGGCGTCATCGATGTGAAGAGCACAGTCACCGAAACCGCAGAGCAGGTGGCGGCTAAGATTCGTCAATTGCTGACAGTCGTTCCAGCAGAACAACTTGGCGTAACTACAGATTGCGGATTGATATTGCTGCAGCGATATATCTGTCAGGATAAGCTGCATGCTTTGGTTGAAGGTGCAAAAATTGTTCGTAGCGAACTGGCGAAATAAAAGCACCAGAAGGACTATGGGCTGGCTTGGCTGCCATAGCCAAGCCAGCAAAATCCCCATAAAGAATCGACTTGTAGGGATAAAACTGGCCTTCCTGAGAATGGAAAGCCAAACTACACGGCCGCATATTTTAAGGCAACCGCTATGAATGTATGGGGAAACCAATTCACCATAGAAAAATGGCAGCACTTGGTATCCGAGTTTCTGGAAGGTGACAATGGGTCACCCATTATCAACATTAACCCAAATGATACCCGTGAATTCGATGCCATTTACCTTGGCGGCGGGGCTGCCGGTCGCTTTGGCGCAGCTTATTGTCGGGCACTAGGCGGACGCGTTCTCATTATTGATCGATGGCCGTTTCTGGGTGGCTCCTGTCCACATCAAGCGTGTGTTCCGCATCATCTTTTTTCAGACTGTGCTGCGCAGCTCATGCTCGAGCGCACCTTTTCAGGCAAGCTCTGGTTTCAAAATCTTAACGACAAAATCGTATCTATCAAGTCCATCGTTGAACTGTTTCGTAGTGGTCGGGTTGGACCTCATGCCGTGATGAACTATCAAAGTAAAGAAATGCTCGGTCTTGAATTTGTATTGAATGCGGAGGCCAGGATTATCAATGCTCACAGTGTCCAAGTCGGTGATCTTAAGTTCCACGCAAAAAATCTGGTGCTGGCGCTAGGTGCCAGACCTGCAATATCGAATCTGCCTGGTGAACAGTTAAATGGGGTATTCAATTACCAGAGCTTTGTTGAAATGCTGGATTATGAACCTGGCAACACAGTCGTCGTTATCGGAGGCGGAAAAACGGCAATTGAATATGGCTGTTTTTTTAATGCCACTGGGCGGCGTATTATTGTGGTAGCAAGACATCAAGCGATGCCCATGCTTAAGGATGCCGAATCCCGTAGTTACGCAATACAAATGATGGCAGAGCAAGGTATGGAGTTTTTAGAAAACGCCGAGCTGATTAATATCCAGAGCGATGAAATGGGTAAAGTGCAAGCTGTATCTATTCAGACAGCGCAAGGCGTGATAAAAGTGGATACCGATTTTGTTTTCATGGCGCTGGGCGAACGAGCCAATACGGAATTGGTTGCCCAAACAATTGATCTGGACTTGGACGATAAAGGTTTCATCAAAGTTAATCGCCGCATGCAAACTTCTATACCCGCTATATATGCTGTCGGTGACGTAACCGGGCCGCCTATGGAAATGTTTAAGGCAAGAAAAGAAGGGGTGTGTGCCGCCAAAAATATCATGGGCAAAGTCAGCGAATATAAAGCCATGGACTACCCCGATTTTATGCACACCCATTACGAAGTCAGTTGGTTGGGTCTAGGTGAA
>CAIMZS010000061.1 GCA_903846015.1 uncultured Anaerolineae bacterium
ATGAGCATAATGATCATACGTTTAATCATTTAAGTTTCCTGCCTGGATTTTGTTTAAACATAAATTTTAAAAAAGGTTAAAAATTGGATATCCAAGATGGAAGGTTAAAAAAGTCTCGCTCGTTTGCCAGGAGGTTTTCATCTATAGTCTTATCTTTGTTGATATTTTGTTGCTTTTGTTCAGTCAATAAATTGACAGATAAATTCGGACGGTTCCACCAGCCTCCGCCCAGTGCTTGAAACAATGCAGCTGTGTCGCTATAGCGTCTGGTTTGAGCAGTAATTTGGGTAATACGAGTCTGGTGGTAATTGCGTTCTGCAATCAGTAGAGGTAGATAACTGACAACGCCGAGTTTGTATTGCATTTGCGTCAGTGCCAATGTGTCGGAAGCCGCCTTTACGGCTGCATCTTGTGTCTTCAATCCGACGGCGTCAAATTCTAGTGCACTCAAGGTATCAGCAACGTTTTGGAAGGCCAGTAATACAGTACTTCGATATTGAGCGGCTGCCTGTTCGTAAGCGGCTATCGCTGCACGTCGTTGGTGGATAAGTCCTCCGCCATGAAAGACGGGTTGTAACAGGTTTCCACCAACGGTCCAGATGGCGCTGCCAGGAACAAACAAATCACCTATCCGGGTAGCGATACTACCAACATTGGCATTAATGGTGAAGTCAGGGAAAAGTTGGGCGGTAGCGACACCTATTTGTGCATTGGCTGAATGTAATTGGGCTTCCTGTGCACGCACATCAGGACGTTGTTGCACCAATTTTGAGGGCAAACTAAGAGGCAATTCTTCGGGTAGATGGAGGTCGGAGAGATTGAATTGGGCAGCTAGTTCAGTACTGGGCAGTTCGCCCGTTAAAACCGTTAAACGATGACGGTTTTGAGCTAGTTGTCGTTCTAAGGGTGGTAAGTTTGTTCGTGTTTGTTCCAGTGTGGTTTGCTGTAACAAAACATCAACTTTCGATGCGCCGCCTAATTCGAATTGTTGCTTGACCAGGTCAAGTCCTTTGGATTGAGCGATGATGATTTCTTTCGTTGCATTAATCTGCGCTCTTAAAGAGGCCTCTTGTATGGCTGTGGTGACGACGTTTGACGCCAGTGTCAGGAAGACGCCTTCAAGTTGGAAGCGCTTATAGTCTGCTTGGGCTTCGTAGCTTTCGACTTGTCTTCGAATGGCTCCAAAAACATCCAGCGTATAGGCAACCTGAACCGATGCTGTTGAGAGATTGTAAGCAGGCGCTTGAAAGTTAGGATTACCAAATTGTGATCCGGAAATTTTTTGGCGTCTGGTTGAGAATCCTGCGTCCAAGGCCGGAAATAAAGAGCTTTCCTGTACAGAAGCATTTTCTTGGGCTTCGATTAAGGCAGATGAAGCGGCTTGTAAATCAGGATTATGTTTCATTGCCTGTTCAAGGAGTTTGGTTAAGGGCGGGGAGCGGAATAAAGTCCACCATTGTCCCTGTATATCTTTTCCCAAGACCAAAGATTGCGCTCCTTCTGACACTGATGAGCTTGTTGTAATACGATTTGATGGTTTATCGGTTGTATAGCTTTTTGTGTCGGGGCTTGTTGGACTTGTAAAATTAGGTC
>CAIMZS010000062.1 GCA_903846015.1 uncultured Anaerolineae bacterium
ATACAGATAATTGCATTGCAACAACAAATGCTACAAACATAGTGACTGTAACTATTGTAGGACACGGCGCTTGGTTTCGTTAAATATAAAAGTCCGCACAACGTCGACAATGTCTCTCTCTACGCTCATTCCACCGGAGTGGATCACATCCACGACACGTTTTTGCACAGCGGGGATCAGGGCGGCGGCATCTTCCGATGACACAAAGCCACGGGTCAGGATTTCAGGATCATCCAGCAGCCGATTCGAATATTTATCGATGCTCAGGTTGACAACGAAAATACCGGATCTTGCCAGTTGCTCGCGCTCGCGCATCACATCTGGGTCGGCATCACCAATACTGGCGCCTTCCACGATCACGTAACCGCCAGGAATTCTTTCGCCAAGCTTTAACTCGCCATTTTCCAGTTCAACAATCTGTCCGTTCTCAACGACAATAATTCTGTCTTTTGAAATTCCAATTTCTTCGGCCAGAGAAGCATGCTTGCGCAGCTGGCGCAGTTCTCCATGCATAGGCATGAAAAATTTTGGGCGAACCAGGTTGATCATCAATTTTTGCTCTTCCTGGCTGGCGTGTCCAGAAACGTGAACCGGAGCGGTATTATCGTAAATCACGTTTGCACCCACTCGCAGCATGCGGTTGATGGTTTTGCTGACTGCCTCTTCATTCCCCGGGATGGGGTGGGAAGATAAAATGACCGTGTCGTTGGGAAGCAGGTCGAATTGCCGGTTTGTACCGGCGGACAGCCGGCCAATGATCGAAGATGGCTCACCTTGTGATCCGGTGCACATTAGAACCACCTGTTCGGGGGGCAGGTTGAGCGCCACATCAATCGGAACCAGGGTTTCATCAGGAACCAGTAAATAACCCAGTTTTCGGGCCATTTTTGCGTTGTCCACCATGCTCATGCCTACAAAGGCCAACTTGCGGCGATGTTTAATAGCAGCATCCGCAACCTGTTGCATTCTGGAGATCAGAGATGCAAACGTGGCAATGATGACGCGACCGGGTGCTTTCTTAATGGCATCTTCAAAAGCTGGTCCAATCACACGTTCCGAGGGAGTCCAGCCGGGACGTTCCGAATTGGTGGAATCACTCAATAGCAGTGAAACGCCGCGTGTAGAAAACTCAGCCAGCTTGGCGTAATCCGTTGGCCAGTTATCGACCGGAGTGTGATCAAATTTATAATCTCCGGTATGCACTACCAGCCCGGCTTTTGTTGTGATACCCAGCCCGACAGCGTCCGGAATGCTGTGACAAACATGGAAGAAATCTACTTTGAATGGACCAATCTGAAGCGTTTCGCCAGCCTGGATCGGACGTAAATCAGCCTTGGATGCCATGCCATTGCGGGCTAATTTAACTTCGACCAGGCCGAGAGTTAGATTTGTTCCAAAAACAGGTGCAGGAATGCGGGAAAGAACATGGTGAATCGCACCAATATGATCTTCGTGCCCATGCGTAATGATAATCCCATCAACTTTGTGACTCTTGTCGTATAGATACTCAAAATCTGGAATAATATAATCCACCCCGATCATATCGTTTTCGGGGAACATCAAACCGGCATCGACAATTATGATATGGTTGTCGAATTCGTAGGCCATCATATTCTTGCCCACTTCCCC
>CAIMZS010000063.1 GCA_903846015.1 uncultured Anaerolineae bacterium
GGCACAACTCGCCATAACGGTTTCGCCCAATTTCTAGCCAACCCCCTCCACTAACAACATCTTGGATTTTGCGTATTGGTGTCGCAAAGCCCGCGCTGGGGCATATTCGGGTGAATTGAGCCAGTTACGCGCCTGTTCCATCGATGGAAACTCCAGGATGACGAGCCGGTTGGCGTGCCAGTCACCTTCCAGTGTTTCAGTTGCGCCGCCCCTGGCGATATATTTACCCTCGTACAAGCCAACAGTGGCATGCGCAAGTTCTTTGTATTGCGCGTAACCTTGAGGATTGGTTACCTCAATGTCCACAATAATATAAGCAGTCATAACGATGTCTCCTCGGGATTTATACTTCGGGTTCCTGCCAGTACGAAAATAACCCGCCGATTGATTGTTGTGTGTAATTTCGCCAGATGGCCTCTCCGAATAACTGTGCTACGGGCAAAATGGTCATTCGGAAAGGGAGATCTTTTGCCATTTGGGGTGGCACAGTATCGGTGGTCACAATTTCAGTAATCTGTGGGATCTTTCCAAGCCGTTCCAGCGCATTCCCTGAGAAAACGCCGTGCGTGCAGATCGGGATGATTTCCTTTACACCATTCTTTGCCAGTACGGAACAAATTTCTGCCACTGAGCCGCCGGTTGAAATTTCATCGTCATACACCAGTGCCCGCTCATATTTGCGCACCTGCCGTCCCAAAAAACCACTGATGCGTACCTTTGTATCTGAAACGCGCTCCTTGTTTGCTGCTATCACGGGTAGTTTGATCATCTCTGCGAAGCGAGCCGCCGGTTTGGCATGGCCCATATCGGGGGATACAACCACGCTATTGCTCAGGTCTCGTTCACGGAAATATCTGGCAATCTCTGTTCGCGCAGTCAGCACATCTGTTGGAACGCTGAAAAAGCCCTGTACCTGCGGAGAGTGCAAGGTCATGGTCATGACGTGGGTTGACCCTGCAGTTGCCAGCAAGTTGGCAACTAGCTTCGCAATGATCGAGATGCGCGGCGCATCCTTTTTATCCGAACGGGCAAACGAGTAATATGGAATGATGGCATGCACGCTGCGGGCGCCGGCGCTGTGGGCAATATCGAGCATCACCAGCAGTTCAAATAAATTTTCACTGACCGGTTTTACCAATGACTGGACGATGAAGACAGTCCGTGACCGTACGCTTGCGCCCAACTGCACTTCGGTGCAGTCGTTGCTGAATCGCCGGAAATTGGACTTTTCCAACGGGATTCCCAGAAAATCAGCGATCCCTTGCGCAAAATGAGGATGTGATTGGCCTGAGAAGATGCGTACATCCTGGTTATCCAATTGATGCTCGCTCATGAATGTGTGCCTCTTGATTGTGCTGTGGTAGGTATTTTGTTTTCACTCCAATGAGTGAATATATTCCAGGAACAATCTTACACCAAAACCCATGCCGCCTTTTGGACAATAAGGCCGTTCTTTATCGGTATCCATCATTCCGGCAACATCCAGGTGCGCCCACGGGGTTTCATCCGTTACAAACTGTTTCAAGAACATGCCGCCGATAATCGAACCAGCTTCGCGTCCGCCGGAATTTTTGATATCGCTGTCATCGCCCTTGATTTGCTCAAAATATTCTTCATCCAGTGGCAAACGCCACAGGCGTTCATACGTTTTTTCGCCGGAAGTGAACAAGGCTTCGGCCAATTCATCATTTGTAGAGAGCATTCCGGCCCGCACAGAACCCAGCGCAATCACCACCGCCCCGGTCAGGGTGGCAATGTCGATCATGACGCGAGGTTTGAAAGTCTGTTCGGTGTAAGCCAGCGCATCCGCCAACACCAACCTGCCCTCTGCGTCCGTGCTCAGGATTTCAATCGTTTTTCCATTCAACGCTTTTAGAATATCATCTGGTCGGTAGGCTGCGGCAGAGATCATGTTTTCGGCTGCAGCAATCACGCCCACCACCGGTGTTGCCAGCCCCAAGCGGGCTGCCGCCACTAATGTTGCGATGACCGTCATTCCGCCTGATTTGTCATACTTCATGCCTTTCATACTATCCCCGGATTTAAGCGAATACCCGCCCGTGTCCATCGTAATTGACTTCCCCACCAGGGCAACCGGTTGGCCTCCAGCGCTGCCAGTGTGTTCCAGAATGATCAGGCGGCTGGGGGTTGCGGATCCCTTGCCGACTGCCACAATTGCGCCTGCACCCATTTCCGCCAGTTGTTTGTCATCCAGTACACTGCACTTCAAACCAACCTCTGCGGCGAGTTTTTGAACCCGTTCTGCAAGCGTAACCGGGTTGATCACATTTGGCGGTTCGTGCGCCAATTCACGTGATAAATTGACCGACTCGGCAGTGATGCTGGCTTTTTGCAGGTAAGCTTGCAGATCAGCCTTGCTGACGCCGTTATTGTCATCAATAAGCAGCGCCAATGCAGTTAGCTTATTCTCGTGCCCGGTTTTGTAGGCACCGAAACTGAATGCGCCAAGTAGCAGCCCTTCAACAAAGGCCGTGATGGCTGTTGAAGGGGGCATGCCGGTGCCCAGCAAGGTTCCCAATTCCACACCAGCCGAAGGGATGCTGTTTTTTGTTAGCCATTTTGCCAATGCCCCGCCCGCTCGGCGGATCATTTCGGCTGAGAGTTTGTTCTGCGCTCCTAATGAAAGGATCGCTTTTCCATTGATGACACGCACTTCGCCTGCATCTTTCCCTGCGCTTTCCAGGGTGGTGACTGCTGGTGCCAATGCCGGGCTGATGGTCAGACCGGAAAATTCTGTCGAAGATTGCAGTGATATGACGATGCTCATTTCAGAAACCTCATTAGAACAGGAATGGGATGAATAGTTTTGATTTGCGCTTATATTCCGCAAATTCCGGGTAGCGCGCAAGCGATTTGTCTTTTTTGAGCATATTGGGTGCCCAAAAGAACACAATAAAGAGCAGGATGATTACCAGCGGCAGCCAGTGCATGGACAGCAGCCCAAAACTGAGATAGATCAGCAGTTCGCCAAAATAATTGATATTACGCGTCTGACTCATCAGTCCTTCGGTAATAAGGTGGTTCGGCCTGTATTTCAATTCCATATATTTCTGCATATCAGCCGAAAAATGCAGGAAAATGCCAAGGCTGAACATGCTGGCGCAAATACCCAGCAGCCATGCCGGCGCCTGGACTGCGCCCCAAGTGATGATGAGTGGTGATACCCAGTATAAGCTCAGTGCGCCCCAGTTAACCAAACCATACCATAACGGAATTTCATGCTCCCAATGTTGGTCAGGAAAGAAACGGCTTTTCAGCACCCATAAAAATCCATATGTGCCGTGCAGCCCCAAGTATACCCAGGCAGTTTGGTTTTGCCATTGCTGGAAATAGGCTATCAGCCCCAGAATGACAAAAAATGTCAGGCCTTTGCCGATATCGATATAACGCTTTTGCTTCATTCACCTTCTCCGGAATGATTACCATCTTACTATAAATGTATTTTGTTGAAAAGCGGCGTATGAAAAAAATCAACACTGCTCGGATGAAAAGCAGTGTTGATTTTACAGGTTTTCTACCGATATTTGCGTGTTATTAAGGCTGTACTACGATTAACATGTAAATTGCTTCGCCAAAGGCGATGCCCGCCGGGTTGTAAGCCTGCCAGTAAGTCTGGTACGTCCCGGCTTCCTGTGGAGCCGTGAATGGTATTGTCAGAATGGCCTGGGTTCCAGCGCGAGCTGGGAACAGCGCCATCTCGCTGGGGGCTCCGAGCGCAGGGAATCCATTTACCAGTTTTAACCTATAGCGCCCATCCCAATCACAAGAGCCCAGGTTTTCCACGCGCCATTGTTTTTCAACGATTGCACCCGGAGAGACGATTGTGCCGTCCGGGTAATTAACGTCAGCCAGGTATTTGAATGCATCGCTGCAATTAGGCGTTGGGCTGGGTGGTTCGACGGTTGGAGTGTTCTCCACGGATGCGCTGGTGCTTTCAGGCGTTAGCGCAGCGGTTGCCGTGGCCATTCCTGCCAGGGGTGTCACCAGGGTGGCAGTGGTAGTCAGTTGAAGGGCCGTTGGTGTATTAAACGCAATGCTCACTGCTGTCGTGGGGGTGATTTTTGGGCTGGAAGGCGGAATAAACATTGTCGGTGTTGCTGTTGGGCTGCAGGCGCCCAGGATTAATAAAAACAGGCAGCACAAAATACGCACTGCGTATTTTGTGCTGCCTGAAATTCTGCCGGTAGGTTGGTTATTCGTCTCCGCCACCGCTGTCATCACTGCCGCCGATGTCGATTGGTAGAACAAGCTCACCACCCAGAGCTTTTTTTCTGATGATGGCTTCGATCTCGTTGGCCAGATCGGGGTTCTGTCGCAGGAATTCTTTTGAATTTTCACGTCCTTGTCCTATGCGGATATCTCCATAGGAGAAGAAGGCCCCGCGCTTGGTGATGACTTCCAGCTTGGTTGCCAGGTCAAGCATATCGCCAACTTTGGAGATACCGACGTTGAACATGATGTCAAATTCGGCCGTACGGAAGGGTGGTGCGACTTTGTTTTTGACCACTCTTACGCGGGTACGGTTGCCGATCACTTCTTCGCCCATCTTGATAGCCTGAATACGCCGCACATCCAGGCGCACAGAAGCATAGAATTTGAGCGCCTGACCGCCGGTAGTGGTTTCAGGGTTGCCAAACATCACGCCAATTTTTTGGCGCAGCTGGTTGGTGAATACCACCGTTGTCTTAGTCTGGTTGATCGCGCCTGAGAGTTTGCGCAGCGCCTGAGACATCAAACGCGCCTGCACACCCATGGTGGCATCGCCCATATCGCCTTCAAGCTCAGAACGCGGCACCAGCGCGGCGACAGAGTCAACCACTACCAGGTCAACCGCGCCTGAACGCACCAGGGTTTCGGTAATTTCGAGTGCCTGCTCTCCGGTATCCGGCTGAGAAACCAACAAATTATTGATATCTACGCCGCACTTTGCTGCGTAGGTTGGGTCCAGGGCATGTTCCATATCAATAAAGGCTGCGGTGCCGCCCATCTTTTGTGATTCTGCCACAAGATGCTGGCACAGCGTGGTTTTGCCGGATGATTCTGGGCCATAAATTTCGGTGATGCGGCCGCGCGGGATACCGCCAACGCCCAGCGCCAGGTCGAGTGAAAGCGCGCCGGTTGGAATGGCATCAACAATCATGCTGCGGGCTTCTCCCAGCCGCATGATTGAGCCGTCGCCGTAACGTTTGATGATATCTCCTACAGCCTTATCGAGGACGGCCTTTTTGGCGTCATCCATTTGGCGGACAGCAGGTGCAAGTTCTTGTGATTTACGTGCCATTTTTTCTCTCCAGGACAGGGTAAAGGTAACGAAAGATACGATTACTCATAGTGTAGCACAAATGTTCACTGCGTCAAGAGGGTTTTCTCCTGGATGCATGCTATTACATATACGCAGGGCCTTCCCTTAAAAAAGCTTTTCTTTGCGCCTTTGCGGTGAACCCGGGTTTGTGTATGCCCTTTTTCTTGACGAGTACAAAATCTGGCGTAATCATAAGCAAAACGCACAATGGTACCCGGTTCTGCGATAGTGCCCGTTCTAGCAGGGCCGCTTGTCTGCGTCCAATGTTTTTTTACCACGCCAATTCCCAGAGAGCCGGAAACCGTTGAGACGAAACATGAAGAATGTGACTTATAATTGCTCCCGCCAATTCGGGAGCATGTCGTTGATATTGCATTCATCTTTTTGCCTGAAATCTGGGACTTTCCTTCTGCCAGTCTGAACATAAACGTATCAACGTATCAATGAAGCTGGTAGTTCCGACATCCTGGATAATGATCCTGCGCAGCGGATATTTGCCAGTCTACCTCAATAAATTAAATTGCCCTGTTTGAGCAAGTCGCAAATTTTGCGCCCTGGTGGCGAATTCACATGGAAACCCACATCCCAGAAACAAGTCAAGAAAATGTCCCGGTTTGGGCACGGGCACCGGAAAGTAGGAATAAGTGACGTTATCCCTGTTTATATTGACACGGATTATTTCAAACCCGTTGTCAAATGTGTTTCAGAAAAAGTTAACCAACCTTTCGACGATTTCCCCGCTTTTCATTATATTTATCACGCACTTTTTGTTGAGCCTGGTTTGTCTGCCGATCTTCTTAATCATGCCGCCGGTATATTTGAGCGGCCAGTTCCTGGGATACATCCTGATATGTGCCGTGTTGGCTGTAACCGGGAATACCCTGATCGTGGCGGCACTCAAATCCGCGGACCTTTCGGTCTTAGGGCCGATTAACGCCTACAAATCTATCGTCAGCCTGTTGCCCGGCATACTCATACTCGGCGAATTCCCGACTCGTTTCGGAATTACCGGTATCCTGTTAATACTTGCCGGCAGTTTTTTTATAATGGACAAAGTCCCCAATCAGCAGCAAGCCGATGCGTTCAGGCAGTTCTGGAAAAACCCGGGCATCCGCTTGCGTTTCGCTGCGCTGGTCGTCTCTGCAACTGAGGCGATATTTCTCAAAAAAGCAGTCCAGGCATCTTCGCCGCTGGTAGCCTTCCTTTTCTGGTGTATGCTGGGTGTGCCGGTGGCCGGGCTGGTTCTGATGGTTTGGGGCAGGCAAGCCTTGCGGGATGATGCCGCAAGGCTTCTCCAACATCGCGTCATGCTTGTGCTTCTTGCCATCACCACAGGTCTGATGCAGGCTGCCACCTTGTTTACTTTTAATATCATGCAAGTGGGTTACTCTCTGGCGCTTTTTCAAACATCCACCATTCTGAGTGTTTTGTTCGGGTATGGTTTTTTTCAGGAGAAAAACATCCCCCGCCGGCTGGTTGGGGCCATCATCATGGTTGCCGGAGCGGCGTTGATCATCACGTTTGGCTCATAACCCTGCCCCCCCCAGATCATCTGGGTGTCGTATTCCTTCGCTTCTGGTTGCTGACTCTCAAAATGGCGCTGTCGCCATGCATAACAGGTGTATATTTTGAACGAAACCATGCCTATCCAACAAAATTCCTATAAGTGGTATATCCTATTCCTGCTAGTGTTGACCAATATGTTTGTGGTGGCAATCCCAACCATGGGCATGTCGGTGCTGGCTAAAGAAATGTCGGGTGATCTAGGATTAAATCTGGTGCAGGTGGGCATCGTTTGGGGTATCGGCTCTTTGCCTGGGATTGTGACCGGGCTTCTGGGCGGCGCCATCGGAGATAAAATTGGGCCCAAACGCATCATGATTGTTGTCAGTCTGTTGGCCGGGTTGATGGGCGCTGCTCGCGGGCTGGCTTGGGATTTTATCTCCATGTTGAGCGTCACCCTTCTATTTGGGGCGCTGATGCCCATCCTTACGATGAATGGTTTTAAAACTGCGGGCCAATGGTTTCCAGCGCGTCAGCTTGGGCTGGCCAATGGCCTGATTTCGATGGGCATGGCCCTGGGCTTTTTGCTCGGATCCCTGCTTAGCGCCACCGTCTTTTCCCCTTTATTAGGAGGCTGGCGTAACGTACTGATGGTTTATGGTCTGACTGGGGCGCTTCTCAGCATTCCCTGGTTTTTTACACGCACAATTCCGTTACAACACCACACCACCGGCAGCCAGCTTTCAATTCGCCAGGCGGTGATGCATGTTGCCAATCAGAAAAATATCTGGCTTCTCGGTTTCACCCTTTTTGGTGTCGGAGGCTGCATTCAAGGTCTGCTTGGTTACCTGCCGCTTTACTTACGTGGTTTGGGTTGGGGAGTTCTTCAAGCCGATGGAGCCCTCTCTGCTTTTCATACCAGCAGCATGATTTTTGTCTTGCCTATCGCACTCTGGTCGGATCGGTTGGGTTCACGCAGACGCCTGCTTTTTTTGACCGCGATCATGGTGGCGCTTGGCTCCGGTCTGCTGAGTGTTGCCAGCGGCGGCCTGATCTGGTTGGCGGTGCTCATGGCAGGCTTTGTGCGCGATGCTTTTATGGCGATCTTCCTGACAATGGTCATTGAAGTTGAAGGCATTGGCCCGGTCTATGCCGGCACGGCGACAGGTTTCACCATGGCGATTAGCGGGATGGGTAGTTTTATTTCCCCACCGCTTGGAAACAGCCTGGCAGGCTTTTGGCCGGGAGCTCCCTTTTTAAGCTGGGCCGGGTTGGCTCTTTTTGGAATGTTTTGTCTTTCCCAGGTCAAGACTAAGCCGCAGGCCTGAGCCGTGGCGATATTAACCAGCCAGCGATGACGATCAGGCATAACTTGCTTTTGACCGTTTGTACCTACCTACCGGTCGTATTCCGATAGTCCCGGTTCGAGCACGAGGCGATAGTCCCGGTTCCAGCACGAAAAAAAAGCTCTTCTTTGCGAACTTATGCGGCTTTGCGTGAACACGGGTTTGTGTATGCCCATTTCTTGACGAATAAAGATTCAATCATGGTAAGGTGAAAACGATGAAAGACAAACAATCTCAATGGCTCAATCCCGTAATTGAAGCCAAGATCGATGCTTTGCTTGGGCAGATGACTTTGTTGGAAAAGGCCGGTCAGCTCACCCAGCTTGGGGCTTCGATTGTTGGTGGATTTGATTTCAATGCCTTTTTGGAAAATCCAGACCCGGAAATGTTAAAAAATGTCCGCCGCGATTTTCACGAGGATTGGATCAAGCAAGGTACGGTCGGTTCATACCTGGGTGTCCAGGGTGCGGAAGAAATCAATCGGCTGCAAAAAATAGCGCTTGAAGAGTCAAGGCTTGGTATTCCACTTATTTTTGGCCTGGACGTTATCCATGGCTATCGCACCATCTTTCCCATTCCACTGGCCGAGGTTTGCAGCTGGGAGCCTGAACTGGCGCGTAAAACTGCCGAGGTTGCAGCGCGTGAGGCTGCCGCGGCGGGCCTGCATTGGACCTTCGCGCCAATGATGGATATCGCCCGCGATGCTCGCTGGGGACGTATCGCAGAAGGTGCAGGCGAGGACCCCTGCCTGGGCAGCGCCTTTGCCGCGGCACGCGTGCGTGGGTTTCAAGGAGACGACCTGACAGACCCGCAGCACATGGCTGCTTGCGCCAAACATTATATTGGCTATGGTGCGGCCGTGGCCGGGCGCGATTACAACACGGTTGAAATGGCTCTACAGACCCTGCACGAAGTTTACCTGCCGCCTTTTGCCGCGGCAGTGGATGCCGGTGTGGCTACTTTTATGAGCGCATTCAATGACCTGAACGGTGTGCCAACTTCGGCCAACCGCTACACCCTGACCGAAGTTTTGCGCGACAGGCTGGGTTTTAACGGCTTTGTAGTTAGCGATTCAAACTCGATTGGCGAACTTGTTATGCACGGCTATGCCAGCGATCGCAAAGATGCCGGGAAAAAAGCCCTGCTGGCTGGCGTGGATATGGACATGGTCACCGAAAGTTTTCGATTTGACATCCCTGAACTGGTGGAAGCGGGAGTAGTTCCCTTGAACGTCGTGGATACTGCCGTTCGTCGAATTTTGCGTGTCAAGTTTATGCTGGGGCTGTTTGATCAGCCCTACCGTTCCAATTCTGCAATCGAAACGGCCGCCCAATTGCGTCCTGACCACCTCGAACTGGCTCGCGAGGCTGCCCGCCGCTCCATCGTGCTGCTCAAAAATGAGGCCGGCATTCTGCCGCTCAATAAAACCCTTAAGACGATTGCCGTCATCGGCCCTCTGGCCGACAGCCCGGCAGATATGCTCGGTTCATGGTCGTTTACCGGTTCGGCGCAGGATGCCGTTTCCATTTTGAGCGGAATTCAGTCTGCAACCGGTGCCGAGGTTCTCTATGCCCAGGGTTGCGCTGCGGATGGCAAACAGCCTGCGGATTTTTCCGAAGCTGTCGAAATCGCAAAAAAGTCGGATGTGGTGATTGCGGTTGTTGGCGAAACCGCACGCATGAGCGGTGAGGCGGCCAGTCGCCAGGACATCGGGCTGCCGGGGCATCAGGAAGCCTTGCTAAAGGCCATCTGGCAAACCGGTGTGCCGCTGGTGGTGGTATTGAGCAATGGGCGACCGCTCGCCCTGCCCTGGGTTGCGCAGAATGCTGGCGCAGTACTCGAAACCTGGCAGTTGGGTGTGCAAGCGGGTCCCGCGGTGGCGGATGTGCTCTTTGGCGCATTCAACCCGGCTGGGAAACTTGCCGCGACCTTCCCCTATGCCGTTGGTCAGGTGCCTATTTATTACAACCGGCCTCTCACTGGCCGTCCTGCTTCTGACTTCTGGTTTACCTCAAAATATCTTGATGGACCTGTTGAGCCGCTTTACCCCTTTGGTTTTGGATTGAGTTATACGCAATTTGCCTATTCAGATCTGATCGTGACGCCTGGCGCAGAGACCATCACTATTCAGGCAGCCATCACAAACACCGGCAGCCTGGCTGGAGAGGAAGTCGTCCAGTTATACCTGCGCGATGTGACTGCCAGCCGGGTGCGACCGATAAAAGAACTGAAGGGTTTCCAGAAAATTCTGCTCGCTCCCGGAGAATCTCGAACGGTGACCTTTATTCTAAATGTGGCCGATATCGGTTTTTACGATCCTGAAATGAATTATGTTGTGGAGCCAGGCCTGTTTAATGTGTGGGTTGGGACGAATTCGGCGGAAGGCCTGCAAGGCGAGTTTTGGATCAATCATTAGCGGAGCCGGGTCATCCAGTTGTCTCGCTGCCTGGCTTACGGTGATATCTATTTTAACGTGAATAATGGATTAGTCCACTGCTAAAAGCCTTAACCGCCCAGAGCGCGGAGTTACTCAGTGGTTAAGGCTTTTTTGCGAAAGTCCCGGTTCCCGCACGAGGCGAAAGTCCCGGTTCCCGCACGAGGTGGTTCAGACTCTTGCTCTAATCTGCGTAATCATCGTAATCTGTGTAAATCTGCGGTTCAGACATGGCCGATAGTCCCGGTTCCAGCACGGCAAATTGGGGCTGTTTTGTCTGAGCTTTCCTCGATCGTTTCCCAAAATCTCATTCTCCGACAGCCAGCTAGGGTGTGGCCACGGGGGTGGGCGTGATTGCGTCGGGCAGGTTGGTGCTGGTAAATCCGAAGCTGGCGCGGTAGACAAAATAGGTCACCCGACCAGGCTGCACATCCACCTCAACCTTGTCGGACTTGTTATGACCGGGAAATGATATCTTCACCTCGTAACGCCCGGCAGGCAGATCGCTGATGACCATGTTTTCAGCATAATAATCATCTGAGTTGACCGAGTCTGGGCCGTATGTATTAACCGTCCAGGTGTGATTGGTTTCCAACGAACGGATATATACCGGCAGGCTGCGCGACAGGTCGCGGTTGGATTCCATCACCCTGCCCGCCAGCACCCCCCAACCCTGCGGAGGTGCGATCCACAACTCCGGGTTGCGCGTAAAGAAGTATGAATCCGTCCCAATCCGCATCTCAAAATGCAGGTGCGGACCAGTGGTGTAACCGGTATCGCCAACTTCGCCGATCTTGGTGCCGGTATCGACCCATTCGCCGGTGGCAACGTCCACGGCACTCAGATGGGCATAAATGGTGTAAAGCGGTTTACCGCCATAGCCAAAATCATGCCGGATGGATACTGCCATGCCGTACGGGTCATTGATGTTATCAGGTGTACTGCTGAACAATCCCCACCCGGCCCAGGTAACCATTCCGGGGCCGGCTGCCAGGACGGGTGTTCCCGCCTGGGATGGGATGTCCACACCAGTGTGGGTGACATCTGGTGTTAACAGGGTGCCTCCATAGCGGTAATCGGCGATCGGCCAGTTGATCACATCCGCCGCGATCGGGCGGGCAAAGTAAAAATGGTCGAATTCACCCAGCGCCAGCGGAACCGGGTACTGCGGCGGTCTCCACGCCGAAACAGGTTCGCCGCCTGGTGTGGGCAGACTCAGTCGCAGATGCACCTCTGGATTTGGATTGGGGGTGATAAAGATACAGTCCGGGTTGGGGCAAAGCGGCGTTGGCGCAGGTTGTTTTGTACTTGTGGGAGATGTTTGTGGAGGCAGCGTTGCAAACACCACCACATCGGTGGGTTTGGCTGCTGGCGTAGGAGTCGGCGTTTCAACCTGTGCGCAGGCTGGCAGGATTAAGCTGAACGCCAATACAAGAAAAAGAATCTTGCTGTTCATGGAGATGTTGTGTATGTGGGCCGCATCGTCGCGGTAAAAGTGACGGTTGGGGTGGGTGTTTTGAAGCGGTAGCCCTTCGGCGTAGCGGTGGGTGTGTGCGTGGGCGGAATCACGAGGGTCGGGGTGACAAAGATATCTGCCGGATAGAGCTGCAGCATGGCTGAACGCCAATCCAATCCGCCGGTCAGGATGAATTTATTGAACTGTGCGCCTTTGAAATAAGAGCGCCAGTTGTTCAGCGCCGGGACTCGTTCCCATCCGAATTGGTGAGCGCTGGCGGTCAGGTCAATCCAAAACCCCGCTGGGATCGATTTCGCATACTCGCCGCCCTGGTCGTAGGTTGCCGGGTCCAGGTTGTAGCGTGAAATCAAATCCCACGGAAGTTCGCGCAGGGGTTCGCCCATGGATCCATCCTGAGCAACGGTGCGCAGGTAAATCCTCCAATAGGTGCGGCCATCGATCTCTTCACGCATCACCACCATCCAACCCGCATTAAGGGTCAGTGGGTTGATCGCAAACGCGCGCCCGGTATATAACCAGTCATTCCCCATGCCTGGGTCAAGGGAAGATGACAGCGGCACATAGGCATTCTCCAGACTTGCCAGCGCGTCCCAGCCGGCGTCTAGAATCACACGCTGGCGCAGAGCGCTGAAAGATTCATTCGCTGCGTCATGCAAAAAGGGCTGCGGCGCTTCAACATCCAAAAGTGGGATGATCGAACTGCGCTGCCCGGGGATATCGGTGCCAAGTTGGATAACCATTTGCCATAAAGCGGTGGGCGTGAGCAAGGCCTGCTTAAAAAATGTCACAGGCAGACCATTGACTCTTTCAAGATGCCAATCCATCCCGTAAATATCCTTGACCGGGGTGGGTGGCAGGCTTAGATTGCCGTCCAGCGAGTATGACACCAGGTAATCCTGGTTTGGATCAACCAGGCGCGTCGCAATTGCATCCCCCGAAGCGCTCCAGACCGGCCAATCACCGCCTCCCAACCGGCGCGCCAGTTGGGCCGGACGGTTGCTATCCCACGTGTAGATGCTGTCCGGCTCCCCGGGGATGCGTGCGGCCCAGGCCAGTTTACTGCCATCTGGCGACCAGGCCGGGTGTGTGGATACGCCTTGGATGGAATGGCTGACGTTGATAAAACGGCCTTCATCCGGTTTATCCAGGTTGGCGATCCAAATATCATCCCTGCCGCTGCGGTTGGATACAAAAGCCAGCTGCCTACCAAGCGGGGACCAGGTCGGGTCCTGATCCAGCGCCGGGTTATCAGTTAATTGGATGGTTTGCCCCAGGTTGGCTGTGGAAAGAATGTTGATCTCCATCTGGTCGTTGACCATCGTTTCGTAGGTAATCCATTGCCCATCGGGCGACCAGGCCGGGTTGCCATCATATTCCGCCGTATCGGTGATGCGCGCGATGACGCCATCTACCAGGTTTAAACTGTATAGATCCCAATAAGCATTGCGATTGGATGCAAAGATCACCTTCGTGCCTTCCTGGTTGATGCCGGGTGTGACATCATCCCACATTCCATTGGTCAGGCGGATAGGCGCGGCCTTGCTGGGCGCGAAAGCAAACAGATGTTTGTAGCCGTTATCCTCCATTGAAATAATGAAGGTCTGGACTGTGTCACCTGGCAAGGGTGTGGCTGTCCTGGTTGGTGTTAGTGTCGCGGTGGAGGATGGGCTTGGCGTGATGGTGACAGCGTTGGTCGGCGCCGGGGTGGGGGTGGGTGCTGCGAATGGCTGTACGCAGGCGTTGAGCACGGTCAGAAGTAGAACAATGATGATAATTGGCAGGCTTACATTACGGTTCATTGGTTTCTATTTTACCTTGAGATATGTTGTAGATAGTCTGAACCGTAGATTGATGTTGATTTTAGATTAAATCCCCAATCGCGAGGGTGGGATGCTCTTTCTGGCTCTCGCAGCGACGATTTGACACAGGAAACACTCCTTGCGGTCACGGCTGTTCCAATAACTCCATCGGGTTGAACAGATGAAATTCGCCGCTCATGCGCCATTTCTGATAATTGGCCAGTTCTTCCGGGGTTGCATCAGCCCGGTAGTAAGCCATCACGGCAAAGACATTATTGGCCGGCCCCCAGCGCGTTTCAAAATGCAAGTGTGGGCCCCCGGTAAACCCGGTCAGCCCGGTCAGCGCCAGTTGTTGGCCGCATTGGACGGATTGACCAATTTCGAGTGGTTGCATGTTTTGCAGGTGGGCATACAGCGTGTAGAGTGAAGCGCCCGCGGGTATCTTCTGACTGGCGATCACCCAGGCTGGCAGGCCTTCGAAAGGCGTCTCGACCATCACCATGTTGCCATACGGCGGGCGGTTGTGGATCAGCGCCGCGATCTTTCCTTCCAACGCAGCCAATGCCGGGCTGCCGGTGAAGGTTTTCCCATCGCGTGTGTAATAGCCCAGGTCGACGCCGTGATGAGCATCATCCGTATAAGTGCCATTTCCCAATGTTCTTGGCATGGCGAAAGGCTGTGTGATGATTTCGCGGATTGTTTTCAGCGGTTGAACCTCTAAGGGTGAACAAACCTTGGGGGCGGGCGGGGTGGCAGTAAGCGTGGAGGTGGGAGTCTGAGTCGATTGGTCTGTGGGCGAAGGCGTCAGTCCAGATGTCGGGGCTGTGATCGCTTCCCGGGTGGGGGCTGTTGTGGTGGCGCTTGCACCTGCTTGCTGCGCACACGCTGCGCACAGCAGCATCAGGCTGCTGATCAGAATAGAATACGCATTACGGATTTCCGTAATGCGTATTCGCGGTTTGCTAATTCGAGAATGGCTAAATTTCAAATTCAATTTTGCGTGTGTCTGAATCGGGTTGATCCGGGTAAAACAGGCGCGCGTGCAGTCCAAATTTCCCGCTCTGCTGTTCTCCACGGATGTGCAAGGTGAAAACATTCTTACGCTGCATGGGTTCGATGATGCTGGCGGAAGTGATTTCCTGGCCCTGTGAGTCCAGCAGTGTCACTTCCATATATGGCCGTTTTTGAAATGCGGTTGTTTCCACGTAAACACGCAATCGCAGCGGGCCGTTATCCAGCACCGGTTCCACTTTCACATCCATGAAGCGCATTTCCTGGGCTGGAAGGGGCACAATCCCATTTTCTGCCGGGTTTAGTTCGGGAAAGAAAAACTCAAGATCATCAGACATGCCTGCATTATAACAAAAAACAAAATCTGGGTTCAGCCTTCCGCCCTGGATTGGAGATTTATTTTCCCAAAAGGGCTGTCTCCATAATACCCGCTAATTAACCATCCCCCATCATTCTTGATTTTGAATGCTGGGGGATGGCCGAAAGCTGAAGCAGGGTTGGATTAACCGTGTTTGCGTTGGAATTCTTTCATAAAGTCTACCAGCGCCTGTGCGGATTCGAGCGGCAGGGCATTGTACACAGATGCGCGCAGACCGCCGACCGAACGGTGACCCTTCAGACCGATCATGTTCTGTTTTTTTGCTTCGGATGCGAAGCTGTTTTCCAGATCTTCATTGGGCAGTCGGAAAGTGATGTTCATCTTCGAGCGGCTTTCCGGCCTGGCATGACCCTTGTAAAAACCGCCGCTTTCGTCGATAGCTTTGTAGACAACCCCGGCTTTGGCCTCATTGCGGCGCTGAATTTCTGGCAGTCCGCCCAGGTTAAGGGCCCACTTGAACACCAACCCGACCATATAGATGGCAAAGCAGGGCGGTGTATTGTGCATTGAACCACCCGCTACCTGAACTTTGTAATCCAGCATGGCGGGCAGATTGGCGGGGACGCGCTCCAACAGGTCTTCGCGGATTATGGTGACTACCACACCAGCCGGACCGGCGTTCTTTTGCGCTCCGGCATAGATCAGTCCATATTTGGATACATCTATCGGGCGGCTGATGAAATCGGAAGATGTATCCACAAACAAGGGCACGTTATCCGGCGCAACTGGTTCGTTTTTAAATTCCACGCCGTGGATGGTTTCGTTGGAAGTGAAATACAGGTAAGCAGCCTGAGAATCGAGTTTCAGTTCTTCCTGGGCCGGCAGCCGGTTGAAATTGTCGACTTCTGCGCTGAAGCTGCTCCTGGTGCTGCCCAGCTTTTGAGCCTCTTTATAAGCGCTCTTGCTCCACGAGCCGGTCACAATATAATCTGCCGATGCTCCAGCCGGGCGCAGGTTCATCGGGATCATCGCAAACTGCAACGTGGCGCCACCCTGCAAGAAAAGCACCTTGTAATTGGCTGGAATTCCCATCAACGTGCGCAGATCCTGTTCCGCCTCGCTGAGCACCGCTTCGAATTCCTTGGAGCGGTGGCTGATTTCCATCACCGACATTCCGGTGCCCTTAAAGTCGATCAATTCTTTCTGAGCTTGTTCCAATACTGGCAGCGGAAGGATGGAGGGCCCGGCATTAAAGTTATGTGCGCGATTAATTTCAGACATTTATCTTTACTCCTTATAAGTTTTATAGGTCAGTTTTTTTGGCTTGCGCTTTATTATACCCTTGCAGTGAAGATTGTCTGACCCGCAGATTGCCTGTCATTGCGAAACCGGCACACTTGCCCCTGCCCGTTGCCTGTCATTGCGAAACCGGCACACTTGCCCCTGCCCGTTGCCCGTCATTGCGAAACCGGCGCACTTGCTCCTGCCTGTTGCCTGTCATTGCGAAACTGGCGCACTTGCTCCATGCCGGTTGTGGCAATCTCTGTTTAAATGGGTAAAGCTGCAACGACTGGGTACTTCCCCTTAACCGGAGAACGCCGCTCCGAAATATTGAACCGCAACCGCATTCCACTGGCTGATCAGGAGATGTTTTTCGTTGTACAATGTTTATGTCTGGAGAGCGAATCGCTTTCACCACCTTTTCCGGATAACCAGGGCAATCCGCATGATTCGTCTTATAAAAACCGAAGTAGATGGATTTTATAAATAAATCATCCTGAGCCCTTCCATCTGAGCAGCCTGTCCATCCGTTACCCCTCATTATTTTACATAAAACAGCTGCCTCATTTATTTGTTCCAAAACAAGGAGTTAAGATGCCTGATCTTTCGCGGAAAGAAGTCATTCAAATTTTGGCAATCACTCATCAAGCCCGACTCTCCGGCGTTGATCTCTCCGGATTGGACTTGAGTGGATTGAATTTTGCCGGGGCCGACCTCATCCGGGCGAATCTTGAGGGGGCCAACCTCACGAATGCTTATATGCGCCATGCCCAATTGGAAGATGCCAACTTGAAAGATGCCATTTTCGTCAACACAAATCTCAAGGAGGCCAATCTGAAAGGGTGCAATCTCGAGGGAGCGGATTTCAGTGGCGCCAATTTGATGGATACCAATCTCTTTGGCGTAGTGCTTCATCCAAAACAAAAACAGCAGGCCAAAGGCTTGATGGATTAGATGATCCTGAAAAACTCCCGGCGGCTCTCTCAAGGTGATTTTAACCTTTCAGTGGTGATTCATTTTACATCTCTGGTAGGTCTAGCCGGGCACTGTCTATTTATCTTTCTTTTTCTCTGGTTGGGCGTCAACCAGATGGCGTGGCTCAATATTGGCAGTTGTGCCATTTTTTTGTTCTGTTTCTGGCTGAATTGGCGCGGATATCCACACTTGGCCATGTTGTTCGGCATCTTGGAAGTGTCAGCGCATGCCGTAGTCGCGGTACTCTTTGTGGGCTGGGAAAGCGGCTTTCATTACTACATGGTCTGCCTGATCCCGCTCATATACTACTCCCAATCGTGGCGCCTTCCCACAAAACTTTGGCTTACCATTTCCCTGTGCGGGTTGTATCTAGGTCTGTATTTTTATGCTTTATGGGTGCCCCCGCTGGTAGTCAGCAATCCGGCCCGCCTGGGCGTCATCGCCGTGGTGAACGTCATCACCCTCTTCATTGTTTTTTCGGCGCTGGCCTATTATTATCGCCTGTCTGCCACAAATGCCGAGATCGCCCTGAAGCAGGCCAACCTGTTGTTAAAACAACAGGCCCATAATGACGCATTGACTCGTCTGGCAAACCGCCATGATCTCTCAGAGCATATCGAAGCCATGGTGACATCCTACCAGTCTAATCCAGAACCCTTTTGCGTGATATTAACGGATATCGATGATTTTAAACAGTACAATGATACCTATGGGCACAACGCTGGCGATCTGATCCTCGTCAAGGTAGCCGATGTGCTGCGCAGTTGTATGCGTGATCACGACATGGTGGGCCGGTGGGGTGGCGAGGAGTTTCTTGCCCTGCTGCCCGGGACGCACGCTGAAGGGGCGAAACTTGTCGCTGAGCGCATGCGCCAAAATGTAGCTGCTTTGATCATCCCTATTGGCCTGACCGAAACCAGGATTACAATGACCTTTGGCATTTCCGAGTTTCACGCTGATACAGATGCCAGCAGCTGCATCAATTGTGCTGACCAGGCCATGTATCAGGGAAAAGTTAGCGGAAAAAATTGTGTAAGGGTCTACGAAAAGCGTGGGATGGTTGGCAATGCCGAGCTGCGAAGGTAAAATAAACGTGCAAGCTGATACGATACTGAGAATGAAAGAACCGAGGTGTATGCGAAAATGAGCAAGAAGGCTAAAAAGGACAAAAAAAGCCGCCCACAGCCGAAACCTAACTGGCAAATTCCCAACTCAATGATCCGAAAGATAACATTGTATGGTCCGCGGTATTATTTGCAGCACGCCCGCGAGTATCCGATTTTAGGTTGCTGGATCATGGCAGGTTGGTTCGAGGCTGGCATTACGTCGGTAGTGGTCGCCCGCGAAATGGCGCCGGATAAAGTCCTGTTTGCGCACTGCATTGTGGATTTGACCTGCCTGGGAGTCAAGGTTGCACACGCCAGAACCGATATCTCTTTATCCCAATTTATGCGCACTTTGCCTGAACTGTGCAACCAGAGACCTGAAAAATGTTCACCTGAACTTGCGCATGAGGTGATCTATGGCGCTATTGAATACGCTGAACGATATGGCTTCAATCCGCACCCGGATTTCAAAATACAGTTGGTGGATCTGGTGCTCGACCCGCCGGATGCGCACCCGCGTGTGGATAATGTCGCCTTTGGCAAGGACGGCAAGCCGTTCTATGTATCTGGGCCGTATGATGATGATCGTAAAAGCCAATCAGTTATCAACACCCTTATGCGTACTGCCGGTCAAGGCAATTTCGATTATATTCTTGCCATGGATGGAACGTCGGATTTGCTCACGCTTGATGATCTCGATGATGATATAGATTTTGATGATGATGTAATAAGCGATTGATGAAATTTGCCTTGCTGCTTATCTTGAATGTGCGGGTTTCCTTAGCCATTTCTGGTGCAGTTGCAGGCAAAATGATACGATACAACCCGTGCAGTTACCGGAACGATAAGGTGCCGTTGTAAACTCATAATGTAGCAAATCAAACGCAACACAGGAGAAAATAATGAAGATTTTAGTTTGTGATAAGACCGAGGTTGAATGCATCGATCGCATGCGCGCCGCCGGTCTGAGTGTGGACATTCGTGATGATGTTACTGCTGAGCAGCTTTTTACCGTTCTACCCGGGTATGATGGCATGGTTGTGCGCAGCCGCACCAAGGTTCGCCAGTCTTTGTTGGAAGTTTGCCCCAATTTGAAGGTAATTGTTCGTGGTGGCGTTGGTCTGGATACAATCGATGTTGAATTTGCCCGCGCACAAGGTGTTACCGTGATGAACACCCCGTTGGCAAGTTCTGCTTCTGTGGCTGAACTGACCATCGGCTTTATGTTTGCCCTGGCGCGTTCCATCTATCAAACCACCGCATCGATGAAATCGGAAAAATGGGAAAAGAAAGCTTTTGAAGGCGATGAGATCGGCGGCAAGACTCTTGGACTGATTGGCGTGGGCAATATCGGTAAGGCAGTCGCTTCACGCGCCATTGCCCTCGGCATGACGGTTATCGCGTATGACCCGTATGCGCATCTGGTAGATGGGGTTACCATGATACCCACATTGGATGAGCTCCTGCCCAGGGTCGATTACCTCAGCTTGCACCTGCCCAAGACCAGGGAATCCGCTGGCATGATCGGTAAAGCCCAACTGGATAAGATGAAGAATGGCGCGCGTATCATCAACTGTGGGCGTGGCGGTATCATCGATGAGCAAGCCCTGTACGAGGCGCTCACCAATGGCAAGCTGGCGGGCGCTGCCCTGGATGTGTTTTCTGATGAGCCGCCCACCGATTGGAAACTGATTAAACTGCCCAATGTAATCGGATCGCCCCACCTCGGCGCTGCCACCAAAGAGGCCCAGGGACGCGTCGGTGCTGAAGTGGCTGAAAAGCTGATTGAGTTTGCCCAAAAGGCAAAATAGACTTCCAGCGGGTATTTTCATCCTTTGAATCCCCGTTGTTTTATTAGACCCATTGATTGGGTGGAGTATTCATGAATATTTTTGATGATATCGGTGTCCAAATCCCTCGCATTTACCTGCCTGGGTCGGGCATTGATTTGAGCAAATGGGCTGTCATTGCCTGTGATCAGTTCACTTCCCAGCCGGAATACTGGCAAAAAGTGCAGCAGATTGTTGGCGATAGCCCTTCCACACTCAATTTAACATTTCCGGAAGTGTATTTGGAAGGTGCCGACGAAGCCGGGCGCATTTTGAGCATACAGGCTGCCATGCGCTCCATCTTGGAAAACCAGCAGCTGCAGTCCAGAGATGGGCTGGTTTATGTTGAGCGCACGGTCAATGGGCGTACTCGCAAAGGGCTCATGCTGGCGCTTGATCTTGAACATTATGACTATACCAAAGGCTCTTCCAGCTTGATCCGCGCAACTGAGGGCACCATTGTTGAACGCCTGCCGCCGCGGATGAAGATCCGTGAAGGCGCTGAACTGGAATTTCCACACATTCTAGTGTTAATTGATGATGCCTCCGGCACAGTCATCGAGCCGCTCCAGGCAGCCAAATCTGAAATGGAAAAGCTGTATGATTTTGACCTGATGCTGGAAAGTGGTCACCTGGCAGGTTACCAGTTGAGTCCTGCTCTCGAAAGCGCTGTTGTTACTGCCCTGCGCGGCCTGGCCCGTCAGGATGTTTTTGATGCAAAGTATGGCGTCAAGGGTCAACCTGTGCTTTTATTTGCGATGGGCGATGGTAACCATTCGCTGGCAACCGCCAAAGCCATCTGGGAGAAGATCAAATCCAGCGTTGGGATGCATCATCCCGCGCGTTACGCCCTGGTGGAAATCGAGAATGTCCATGACCATGCCCTCGAATTTGAACCTATTCACCGTGTCTTGTTCGGGCTTGCAAATCCGAATGAAATTCTGCCAGCTTTACAGTCTCATTTTGGCGCTGATTTTCATTATGCGCCCGCTGACAGCATCGCCGAAATGGTCAAAAATGTCGATTCGTCTGCTGATGACCGCCAGGTTTTTGGCATCATTGGCGGCGGTCAATCCTTTGGCCTGGTTGATATCACCCATCCAACCTCCAACCTGGCGGTTGGCAGCCTGCAGGTCTTCCTGGACGCCTTCCTGAAAGCTGGCGGCGCGGAGAAGGTTGACTACGTCCACGGCGGTGATGTCACCTCACAGTTGGGTGGTATGCCGGGGAATGCCGGTTTTTATCTGCCTGGCATGCATAAATCCGATCTGTTCAAAACAGTCATTCTGGATGGAGCCTTGCCGCGCAAGACCTTTTCGATGGGCGAGGCCCGTGAAAAACGTTTTTACATGGAAGCTCGAAAAATAGCCTGAAATTACAATTCACACACGCATAAAAAAGGGCCGGTCATTGACCGGCCCTGATGTTTTCAAGCGCTTCCTTAAAATCTAGCGGGTATGGGGCGCTGAAGGTCAGTTCTTCTGCGCTGGTTGGGTGGATGAACGTCAGGGATTGGGCGTGCAGCGCCGGACGGTCGATCAATTCTGTTCTAGGCGCACTGTACAGGCTGTCGCCGAGCAGAGGGTGACCCAACGCAAAGGCATGCACGCGAATCTGGTGTGTTCGCCCGGTGGCAGGTATGGACTCAAGCAAGGCAAAACCTTGCCCACGGCCCCCTCCGGAAAGCCGCTTAAGCACCACAAATCGGGTCTCAGCGGGTTTGCCCTGACCGTTATCTACCACGGTGCGGTGACTGTGACCCACATTAACGCGCAGCTTGTGCTTGGCAGTGTGCTCATCCCATTTTGGAACGCCCACACAGATCGAATGATAGGTCTTATGGGTGCTGTGCCGTTCAAACTGCATGTTCAAGGCGCGGTGCGCTTCCGGTGTGCGGGCAAAGACCATTACCCCGCTGGTCACCTTATCCAGGCGGTGCACCACTTGCAGCTCAGGGTATTTTTCCAGCAGCAGTTTCACCAGGTAGGGCGCATCTGGCTCCCAGCCATCCGGCAGAACTGGCAGGCTGGCTGGTTTATTGACAACAAGAATATCTGCATCTTCGTACAGAATGAGTTTTCTTACAGGTGGGATTTCCATAGCCGTAATTGTATCATTTGAAACCGATCTTTCGGGGCCTGACCGTTCGCTGTTTTTGCCTGATTAACCCTTGACATTAACGTAACGTCAGGGTTTATAGTTGGAACATGTTCACTGTTAAACAGCTTTCAGAGTTGGCCGGCGTTACCCCGCGCACCCTTCACCATTATGATGCCATTGGGCTTCTCAAGCCATCCCGTGTGGGCGAGAACGGCTATCGTTACTATGGCGATGACTCCCTTTTTCAGCTTCAGCAGATTCTGCTGTATCGCGAGTTGGATCTGCCGCTCGAAGATATCAAGAAAATCATGGCAGCCCGTGATTTTGAGATTCTCTCGGCGCTGGAAGGGCATAAGTTGGAGATGGGTAAGCGTATTGCGCGCCTGAAACGTCTCATTGACACAGTGGATAATACGATTTCACATTTGAAAGGACAAAAAAACATGAGCAAAAAGCAGATTTTTTCCGGTTTTACAGAAGCGGAAGAAGAGAAATATGCAGCCGAAGCCGAGAAGATGTATGATCCTGAAACCGTCAGGGCTTCCAATAAAAAATGGAAGGCCAACTCTGCTGAGCAGAAGCAGCGCATCCTTGCTGAAGGCCGGCAGATCTATGTTGAGATGATCGCGGTCATGCCGATGGGCGCAGCTTCTGAAAAGGCTCAGGCACTGGTGGAGCGCTGGCGCAGGCACATGGATCACTTCTGGACGCCGAACCTGGACCAATTGGTCGGCCTTGCAAATCTTTACAGCGATGATCCGCGCTTTAAAGCCAATTTCGATGGGATGGATCCGGCGCTGGCGCAGTTCATGCAGGCTGCGGTCAAGATTTACGTTGCGAATAACCGGAATTAAAGAATGAGGGCCAGGTTTGGGACCCAGCCCTCATTCTTCATACAAGATCAATTAATTCCATCAGGCTTTTGATCTGGTAAGTTATCGCCAGATTCGTGCTGTCGCCCTTGGGGTTATACCAGCAAGTGTCGATCCCATACTCCATGCCGCCGCGTATATCTGAAGTCAGGCTGTCGCCGATGATCAGCACCTTTTTTGGATCCGGTTGGTTGATGGCGGCGAAGACTGCATCGAAAAAGCCGCGTGCTGGCTTGGCGATGCCAATTTCTTCAGAAATAAACACCTTTTCAAAGCAGCCTTTCAACAGCGAACGTTCCAGCCGTGGTCGCTGAACATCCTTCAGTCCGTTGGTCACCAGCGCCAGATGGCAGCGCTTTTGCAGCGCTTTAACCACTTCGATGGCACCTTCAAACAGGTCGGTGCCCAACGCAAGATTTTGCATATACAGCACGCTGACCAATGCCGGGTCGTTGTCCAGCCCCGCGTTTTCAAAAAACAATTGAAAGCGCCGCACACGCAATTCCTGGGATGTTATTGTGCCGCGTTCAAGTTCCTTCCAGACTTGCTGATTAAAATGTGCGTACATCTTCACGTATTCTGGCAGGAAAGGGATTAGGCTTTGCTCAAGAGTCCATTTCAGCGCATTGGCCTCTGCCTTCGAAAAATCAAATAGGGTATCGTCTGCATCAAACAGCAGCCATTCGTATTTCATCAGTGTTTTTCCACGGCTGGTATCAATTTTTGCTCTTTATTTTTGACATGGCATATTCCGCCAGGGCAGTGATCGTCAGGCTTGGGTTTACACCAGGGTTGGCGGGCACGATTGAACCGTCGATGATGAACAGCCCCGGGTAGTTGTGGATTTCAAATTTTTCATCCACCACACCTTCGCTGGCATTCTTTCCGAGCGGCGCCCCGCCCAAAATGTGGGCCGTAGTTGGAAGGTTGAGCAAATTCTCGCCCAATGAACCCATTGGCACACCGTTCGTGCGTCCGGCGAATTCTCTCGCCAGTTTGTGCGAACCCTTCACCTGGGCGTTGATCTCGTATCCCGGTTCTTTTTCGGTCACCAGCCCGGTGCGCCACAGTGTCCAGCCGCTGCGCCCCAGGCGGAAGCGCATACGGTTGTCGGCGTGCTGCATTACAAGTAAGATCGTGACATTATGTGCCCAGCCTGGCAGAATCATCGTCCGCGCAAAATCGATTGGGTGCCTGATGATCCAGGCCAGCGAATCAATCATGCGCCTGAGTATGCCGGCCTCCAGGTCGATCAGTGGGGCGGAGATAAAACGCATCAGCGATGAACCGTCCGGGTAGCGTACCGGTTCGATGCGCGTGATCTCATCCGCATTGAAAATGGAGGAGATTGATACACCTTCAGAGTAATTAACATCCGATTTGCGCGCGACCGATCCGAGCAGGGCCTCGCTGTTCGTGCGAACCACATCGCCCAGGCGCGCTGATAATTTCGGCAGTGACTTTTTGCCATCTCGCAGGTTGAGCAGCAGCTTCATCGTGCCCATCACACCGGCTGAGAAGATCACATTTTTTGCCTTCACCGATGTTTTGGGTTTGAGAAGCGCGGTTGATGAACGGTATGTGATTTCGTAGCGCGCCTCATCGCCATTGCTTCCCGGTAGGGGGCGCACATCCATTACATCAACTTCTGCCCTCACCTGTGCCCCGCGTTTCTCAGCAAAATATAGGTAATTTTTGGGCAGCGTGTTCTTGGCGTTGTTCCGGCATCCCACCATGCAGCCGCCGCAATGCCTGCATCCGGCGCGCTCTGGGCCTTCGCCGCCGAAAAACGGATCAGGCACAGTTACTTTTGCTTCGCCGAAAAAGGCGCCGACCTCTGTGGCGCGGAATGTATTCAGCATTCCGCGTTCTTCAGCCATGCGTTTCAATTCTTCATCCGCTTTCCACAGTTTGGGGTTGCGCGTTACCCCCAGCATTTTTTTTGCGGATTGATAATGCGGCTCGAGCTCCTGCCCCCATTGGATCGGTGTATTCCAGGGTTGGGTGGCAAAGGTTTCGCTGGTGGGCACTTCCAATACGTTGGCGTAGCCCAGGCTGCCGCCGCCCACGCCAGCGCCGTGCAGCACCATTACCCCCTTCAGAATGCTGATCTGCAAAATGCCATGCGCCCGAATAGCCGGCAGCCAAAGATATTTCCAAAACTGCCAGTTACTTTTTGCAAAATCTTCATCTCGAAAGCGTTTGCCCTTTTCGAGTACAAGCACCGAATATCCTTTTTCGGTCAGGCGCATTGCCGAGACACTGCCGCCAAACCCCGAGCCAATAATGACATAATCGTAGATTTCAGACATGAGATTTTTTGCCTTTCCTGTTACTGGTATTTATAAAAGCCTCGGCCGCTTTTTCTGCCCAACCAACCGGCATCAACCATCTTGCGCAGCAGCGGGGCAGGGCGGTACTTATCCTCACCCAGGTCGCGCTGCAGCACTTCCATGACAAACAAGACCACATCCAGTCCAATCAGGTCTGCCAGCGTCAGCGGTCCCATGGGGTGGTTCATTCCCAATTTCATGACATTGTCGATGGCTTCGGGTGTGCCGATGCCCTCCGAAAGCGCAAAAATGGCTTCGTTGATCATCGGGCACAGGATGCGATTGGAGATAAACCCGGGTGAGTCATTGGCCTCCCATGGTTCCTTCCCCATCCGTCGGCAGACTTCCAGGATGCGGGCTGTGGTCTCATCCGATGTCGCCAGCCCACGGATTACTTCCACCAGTTTTATCAGCGGCACCGGATTCATGAAGTGCATACCGATCACCAGTTCAGGCCTTTTGGTGGCGGCAGCAATCTTGGTGATGGAGATGGATGATGTATTCGATGCCAGGATGGCGTCCGGGCGTGAGGCTGCATCCGCTTCCCTGAAGATTTTCAGCTTTAGTTCAGGGTTTTCGGTGGCCGCTTCGATTACCAGGTCCGCTTCCGCAATGGCGCTCAAATCTGAAACATAGAAAATTCCATCGGCGGCAGTTTTCTGTTCGGCAGTCACAATGCCTTTTTCCAATAACCTGGTGGTTGATTTTGCAATCGTTGCCCTGGCTTTTTCCAATGCCGCTGGGAAGGCATCCATGCAAGTAACCTGGTAACCTGACAGCGCTGCTGTTTGGGCGATGCCGTTGCCCATCGTTCCCGCGCCAATTACGAAAATGTGTTTGATGCTCATTAATGCTCCTGGTTTGTTCACGAACTGGGTGGTAAGCCCGTGATTGGCATGGATTTCTGGTCTGTTGGTTTTTCGGTCTGCGCTTCTTGAACAGCCTCAATGCCTGGCTGCTGCGCGATCTTGCCATCTCGTTCCCGGATCGCACCCAGCAGCCGGGTCTGCTCTGCCTTCAACTCGCGGTTTTCCTGTTCGGCCTGTGCCAGCCGCATCGCGCCGGTGCGGCCCAGCGATCTTCCTCCCAGCAGGTCCAGCAGCAGGGCCAGCAGGTAGCCAATCATGCCCAACAGTACGATCCACCATTGGCCAATGACCACGGCAGTGACGATACTCATTCCGAGCACTACCCAGCCGTAAATATCTAACAAAAACCATAGTGGTCGGGTCTGCTGCATTATTATTGCTCCGCTGAAATGGCGTTATAGATCGCCTCGATGCTGGCCGGGTCGCCGGTAAAAGTCTTACCATTTGTGCGGTTGGCGATGCGCAGCATCAAATCTTTATCAGCATCCTCTCCGTAAGCGATCGTGAACACCTTGGTGCCTTCTGCGTTTTCACCTGTGGGCAGGCAGCTGAACATCTGATTTTCTGATTTCTGGCTGGCTGTATCCATTCCGTCTGAAAGCAGGACGATGCCGTACAGGCGTTTTTCATTCTGGGTTTGATGATCGCTTTGCAGCTGCGTAATTTTCTCCATTGCCGAGCAGACCGAATCGTAAAGCGGGGTCTTGCCACTGGCAAATAATCCGTTCAGGCTCTTGGAGAGATTTTCTGAGACATCGCCCGCCCGCCCGCCGCCCAGGTCTACTACCCCGGCAGTACCGCCAAAACCCAGCACATAAATTTCATCGTTAGGGTCCAGCCTCTGCACGAAGTTCACCGAACTTGCCACGGCATTGCGGATTTTATCGCCTTCCATACTGCCCGAAGTATCCAGCAGCATAACGATAGTGGCTTTTTTCTTGGTCTGGTGAAATACGTCTTTGACGGCTGCCGCGACATCGGCAGAAGGGCTTTGCAAGGCTGGTACAGTGCTGCGGGTGACACGTGGATCAGTGCCATCTGCCAGTGTCAGAGGCGAGTGTAAAGGAATGCTTTCATTCACAGGCCGCAAGTAATAATTGATCGCCATTTCTTGCTGCGCGGGGGCCAGTAGATAGTCACGGAAAATTTTGGCGGCTTCTTTTTGCGGTTGGGTGACCCAATCGCCATCCAGGATGCAATAAGGCTGCTCTGTCCAGTAAGTGCCCTTCGAAGGGAAGATAAACACCAACTGATAGCGCATGCTTGCGCCGAAGTCTTTGTTGGTTTTGAGTGTTTCTGCCTCACTCGTGCTGACTGCGTGCAAATAGTCGGGTCCACGCTGGGCCAACAACTGCATCAGCGGCCGGCTTTGGATGCCGTAATGATAGGTGTTCTGTTCCACTCCCCGAAAAGCCGCCACAACCGCATCGGAGTAAACCTGTTTGGCGGTGATGCTGCTGGTCTGTCCTACCGTCGAGTAAGCCAGCGTAGCCAGGCTTAACAAACCGGCGTTGGAAAAATCGGGATGAGTATGCCCGAATTTAAACTGGCCCCATTCGGGGTGCCCCATGCTTTTCCAACCCTGTGGGTCAGCAGATAACTTGACAATATCATCCCAACTGATCGGTTTATCGGGCCAACCGAGTGCCTCGGCCATTGGCCTCCACATGGCGAATCCAATCGGGGCCAGAATGGTGGGAGGACAATTTTCAGATATCAACAGCTTATTATTGCGGTCGCGCCATACCTGGTTGGCCCCATCCACCCAGGATTGGTCGCCAGGGCTCCATACAACCGGTTGACTCTTGCCATCCAGAATCGCTTTTTGCGAGCCTCCGGATGTGACATGTGAAACCTTGGTAACGATAACTTCGCCAGTTGCGAGCTTGTGCTGTTCCTGGTTGAACTGCGCCACAACCGCATTCATCCAGTCTTCCTTGGTATTGGCAGAAGAGATTTCAATATTCACCGCGCCGGCTGGAACAGCAGCCGTGGCGATGGTTGGATCGGGCGTGCTGCCGGGCGGCTGGGTTGGGTTGGCGGCTGTTGAAGCCTGCATCAGGCGTGGCAGGGTCAAAGCGCCCGCGATGATGCAGCCAAATAATAATACGGCTGCCACCACCACCACGGCGCCCCATTGGATTTTTGGTTTTTCCGAGTAGGTCATTTCAATCTCCTGCGCAAATTGTGGCCCCGCTCTCTGCACGGGGTGGCTTTTGTAGTGGCGACTTCAGTCGCGCACCTGCGGGGTGGCCCTGGTCTCTACACGAGACACGAGGCGCAAAAGTTTAATATTTCTTAAAATATCCTTGAATTTCCTTAGTGCTCTTCGTTCCTTCATGGTAAAAGGTTTTTGAAGTGGAGTCAACCGACGAAAGTCTCGGTTCCAGTACGGGGTGGCTAACCTAGCGTGATCCCAATGCCATGCGAAACCCCAGGAACGGATAAAAAAATCCGGATGGGTATGCGTGGCGATAGGATGTGCGTGAGCCAAAGACAGAGTCGTTGAATGAGCCCCCGCGCGCCACTCTCAAGGTTCCAGGGGGAACCGGCTCATTCGGCTGTGGAATGTATGCGCTGGCTGTCCATTGTTGAACATTACCGCACATATCCAGCACACCAAACGGACTGCAATCGCCGGGCAGGCTGCCCGCATCCAGGCTGTCGAAAATTTCTTTCTCAGATGTGTTGGCCAATTGGGCATCAAAAACCTCCCCCCATGGAAAAGGCCGCCCATCATCACCGCGCGCCGCATATTCCCATTCTGCTTCGGAAGGCAGGCGCAGAGTTTTGTTTTTGTGGGCCGAAAGCCAGGCGCAGTATGCCTCGGCCTCATAAGCGCAGACACCCACAACGGGATGAAAATCCCGCGCTTTCTGCGCTTCCCAGCCATCCGGAATGCGGCGGTTTTCACGACCCCAGCCATCGCTTTCACCGTTCAACCAGGCCCAACCCGCGTCGCTCCACCATTGCTTTTCGGCCAGTTCTCCACTCTCAATAAATGCGGCATATTGGCTGACGGTGACTGGCGCATGCGTGATCTGGAATTCCGGCAGGAAAACGGCCCGCACTGGCAGCTCGCGCGGGTGAAAGCGGCTGCCCATGCGGAATGTCCCTCCCGGGATGTTTTTGACCAATCCGATTGAAGCCTTGGATGTGTAATCGATCATACCTGAAATTCCCTTAAAAAAGCTTTTCTTTGCGCTCTTGGCGACTTTGAGGTGAACCCGGGTTTGTATATGCCCATTTCTTGACGAATACAAATAATGCTGAATTTTGTGGTTTAGTCAAAAGTTTAACCCTGCATTCTCGGTGGTCAAGGTTTTTTGCAGAGGGCATACCCGTATATTACGCCTTTTTATCGATATCTTGCCACAATTCGAAATTATTTTTGATCTGTTCGATGTGACTGGGGATATGTCCTGAGTATATCGCCAGCCATTTGTCGAAGGTGAAGGGCGTCTCATATTCAGGGTGAACGACCGAGTTTTTAAAGACCTCTTCGGGCAGGGTTTTCAACCAGTTAGCGGTTGTCCGGCGGGCAAATTTGACCAATTTGAGCGCATCATCAACATCCTGGTCGTGATAATTTAACCCCGCTGCCCACTTTTCCTGGTCATAAGCCATTAAAGTCTTCCCGGGTTCAACCGCCAGCAAGCGGGCGCGCATCGCCGCATTGGTCTCGCTGTCCGCCAGGTGCAGGATAATCTCGTGAATGCTCCATTCATTGGGGGCGGGTTTGTATTTCCAGGCTTTGCGGGGGATATCATGCAGAGTTTCTTTCAGCAGTTTAAAGCCTTTGTTGTAAAGCTCAATCTTGGCAGCGCGTTCTTCGGGGCTCATATTTTCTCCAGTGTACAATCATGTTTCAGGTGGCGTATATAGCTAATCTGTTTCCAGTTCGAGCGCCATAGCCACGGCTTCGCCACCGCCCAGGCACAGGCTGGCAACACCGCGCTTTAGCCCGCGGGCTTTTAGAGCGTAAATCAGTGTGGCGATGATGCGAGCGCCGCTTGCGCCGATGGGATGCCCGAGTGAAATGCCTCCGCCATTGACGTTGACCTTGTTCCAATCCCAACCTTGCTTGCTGAGTGCGTAACCGTTAGCCAGCACTTGCGCGGCGAATGCTTCATTCAATTCAAACAGATCAACATCTTCAATCCTCCAACCAGCTTTCGCCAATACCCTGGGGATCGCGAGTGCCGGTGCGCCGAACAGGTATTTGGGGTCGGTAGCCGCCTGTCCGTAAGCCACGATGCGCGCCATCGGCGTAAGCCCATGCCCTTCAGTGTAGGCCCGGCTTGCAATCACCACTGCGGCGGCTCCGTCATTGAGGGTCGAAGAATTCCCCGCGGTGACTTTCCCATCCGGGCGGAAAGCTGGTTTGAGCCTCGCAAGTCCCTCGATGCTGGTGTCGCGGCGTGGGCCTTCGTCATTTTCCAGGATGCTGACTTCTCCCTTTCGCCCGGGTATCTCCACAGGCACGATTTCCGCCTTGAACCGGCCCGCGTCAATCGCGGCGGCAGCCTTCTGGTGACTCTCCAGCGTGAATTGATCCATCGCGGCGCGGGTCACTTCGAACTCTTCGGCGATGAAATCCGCGGCATTGCCCATGCCCCAGTTTTCAAAGGGATCCCACAAACCATCGTTTAGCAGGGCATCCTTCATTTCCACGTGACCATAGCGCATCTCACCGTTGCGCCCTGGCACAAGATAGGGCGCGCGTGACATCGACTCCATTCCCCCGGCAACAAAAAGCTGTCCATCGCCGGCGCGGATAGCCTGAGCCGCAAACATGGCGGCTTTCAGCCCAGAGCCGCACACCTTATTCAGGGTGGTGGCGCTGACAGAAGCAGGCAGACCAGAAAAAATGGCAGCCTGGCGCGCGGGCGCCTGTCCGACCCCGGCCTGTACCACGTTGCCCATCAATACTTCGTCAATATCGGCCTTGTTTTGCAGTCCGGCGCGCTCGACCGCGGCTTTGATCGCGATTGCGCCCAGGCGCGGGGCTGCCAGGCTGCTCAACATGCCCTGGAATTTGCCGATGGGTGTGCGCGCCGCGCTCAAGATGACAGGTTGTGTTTCTTTGTTCATCTTTCCTCCTGACCCGTTCCTAAATCGGAATTAAATTACCCAATAGGTATAAGTATGAGTATTATAATACCCTCCCTCATTTGAAGAACAAAAATGGATGATGAGAAGATCTGCCTGGCCTCCCCCAAATTGCGCCCTTTGCAATTTGGGGGAGGTGGCCGAAGGCCGGAGGGGGTCCGGTCTGGTTTAGCGAGTCCATCTCCTGCAAACAACCTGACTGAAAGGGTTTATTTCCAAGAATCAAATTTTGGGTTTGGGATTGCCGTATAACCTTGATCCTGATTTGCGAAAATGCATCTAATCGATTAAAATTTTCTGACTATGGCAGACTCTCCTGTAATTTATGATTTGATCGGTGGCGAACAAGGCTTGCATGCGCTCGTCGACCGGTTTTATGCGTTAATGGACAGCGCTCCTGAAGCGCGTCGCGTTCGAGCTGTTCACATTGATGGGCTTGACCGGGCCAATGCAAAGCTTTTCATGTTTCTTTCTGGCTGGTCTGGTGGGCCGGCGCTCTATACTGAAAAGTATGGGCACCCACGTCTTCGGCAGCGGCACCTGCCTTTTTTGATCGGAACGGTTGAACGCGACGAGTGGCTGTGGTGCATGTCCCGGGCATTGGATGAATCGCAAATCCCGCCAGTCACCATTGAGTACCTTAAAGGCCGATTCGCTGAAATAGCGGATTTTATGCGTAATCGCCAGGAAGAATAACGGCTTTTCACACAGATGGCGATAAATAGTTCCCGCCCGAACGCCCCCTTCAAGTACGCTTGAAGGGGGCGTTCGCTTTTATCCGATTTCTTGCCAGCGGCGGCCTGTTTTTTTACCTTGTTGTGCTTTTAATCTGGTCCTTTTGGGCAATGAAGCATGGCTTATCATCCTACCCAGGCTTTATTCCGCTGGCTTGCTGTGAATTCTGAACCAGGGGAAAAACCACCCAAACAATATTTAGCTTTGAATACAAAATCCGTCAAATCTGTGCAAATTCGCGTCTCATTTCAGCCAATCTCGGTGAGGGTAATGAGCCCAGGATCGTCCAAAGAAGATCAATGCCAGGGCCGTAAAACATAATCGTTAAAATAGAAGTGTATGCTATGCGCAATACGCATTAATTGAACCTAATATTCGTGTAATAAGCGAAATAATTCCCCTGATTTTGGCAGGCTTATATTTTCAGCCTCGAGTTGCAATGATTCTGCAATTGTAAACTCGTCGTAAGGTGTCATAATAACGGCGTAAAGATTACGTAAAGGTTTCATAACGACCGCGTAAAATTTATGTAAAGAATACGAAAAGGCAAACCCGGTGAAAGCCGGAGACGCAAAACCATGGATCTAAAGTCACCCATGTGACTATGATAGCCAGGCTGCCGAACAAGATCAA
>CAIMZS010000064.1 GCA_903846015.1 uncultured Anaerolineae bacterium
AAGCGTATTACCAAGTATAACGATGCCCTGGCGCTCCGCAAACAGGCCTTGTACGACACGTATATCGGTTATCAGAACCAGTTGGCTGAATACGGCAGAACGCAGCAAATGTTTGATGCATTTTACGGCTCCACCTCAACCACAAGCATCTCGGGCTGAGAGGTTTTATTCCCCCCAGTTGTAAGGAATCTATACCATGAGTGAAAACACGATCAACCCTATCAGCAGTATCCGTTCATCAGAGGCCAGGGCCCCAGATAGAATGCCGGATCGGACCCCCGCGGCTTCCCAGGTTGAATTTGCCATCCCCACCACCGCGGTGATGCAGACCACAGCCATTGCCACCGCTTTCGCGGAGCAGGAAAAAACCCCTGCCGCGAAGCAGAGCGTGTCTGCGCCGTCTGGAGCGTTGGCGGATATTTCGCTGCACTTCCAGGTGGATTCCAAGACCAAGGAATTGACTGTTTTTATTGTCGATCGCAAGTCTAAAAAGGTTTTGCGCTCCATACCGGCTGATGAGTTGAATAAACTGCAGGCCGGTGATCTGTTGAAATTGACGGCGTAAGGAAGGGCTTTGTTTGAACCGCAAAGGCGCAAAGAAAACCATTATTTGAGGAAGGGCAAAGGCTTTTTAGTCGCAAGGAAAACTGTTTTTAGAAGAGCAGGTGTTTGGTGTTGATCATGGTACCGCAAGAACGCTGGGATTTGATGTTTTTTCAGCGGGTTCAGCGGTGATTTTGTTTTAACGATTGAGGGGTAAAGGTCTAACAGGATATACAGGATATACAGGATGGATAGGATGTTTAGTGTCTTGCGCAGGACCCGGGGCAAGGTTATATCAACCACCAAATGCACGAAAAAGACTCTTTGAGTGGTAAGGACGGAGTCGGTTTCAACTGTCGCTTAATTTGGCTGCGCTACTCTTTGCTTGATGGTTGTAATTTTACGACTGGGATGACAAGGTTTAACAGGATGTACAGGATTTTTAAAACCATGTCGATTCCTTTTCTTTAAAACCCCCTCAAGTCTGCACTACCCACGAACTTCCAATCAGACAAGCAGGATAAAACCCAGGCCCTGGCAGGGAAGGTTCATCCTACCCATCCTGTTATCCTGATAAATGTTTATAAAAAGAATGACCCGGCTCGCTGGTTTAGAAAAGTTGACAGGGGACGCATATCTCAGTCTGTTTCGAAATCAAAAATGAACCGGGACAGGGATTTTTAGAGAAAATATCCCTTTCTTTTCTGGCTTGTCCGGGTTAGGTTGGTATAATGGGCCAGATTAATAACCTGCATGCTTGTCCGGGTTAGGAGAAACTATGAAATTTGAGAAAGTTTGTATTTTGGGATTGGGCTATATTGGTCTGCCGACTGCCAGCATGTTTGCCACGCATGGACTGAAGGTGCTGGGCGTGGATACCAATCCGAATATCATCGAAACCATCAAGGCCGGTCGCATCCACATTCACGAACCTGGTTTGGGTGAGGTGGTCGAATCAGCCGTGACGAGTGGGTATTTGAGCGTTTCCAGCGCTGTCGAACCGGCCGATGCCTTTTTAATCGCCGTTCCGACCCCTTTTTACGAACATGAGCTGGGCCAATACAATGGTCAGAGCTATAAAAAAGCGGATATGCGTGCGGTCATCTCTGCCAGCGAGGCAATTGTGCCACACTTGCGGCCCGGCAACCTGGTGGTGCTCGAATCCACCTCGCCGCCGCGTACCACGGTTGACCTGCTGGTTCCCATCCTCGAGCGTTCCGGGCTTAAGGCCGGGCTCGATTTCTTCCTGGCTTATTCGCCCGAACGTGTCCTGCCTGGCCAGATCCTGCGCGAGCTGATCGAAAACGCGCGCGTGATCGGCGGGCTGACGCCTGAATCAGCCCAGGCTGGTTACGATCTGTACGCCACCTTCGTGCGCGGCGAGATCCACACAACCGATGCCACCACGGCCGAAATGGTCAAATTGATGGAAAATACGTATCGTGATGTCAACATCGCGATTGCCAACGAGTTTGCGCGTCTGGCTGAGCGCTTCGGTGTGGATGTCTGGCAGGCCATTCAGCTTTCCAGCCTGCACCCGCGTGTCAAGATTCTTAACCCGGGGCCTGGCGTGGGCGGGCACTGCATCAGCGTCGACCCGTGGTTCCTGGTCGAGAGCGCCCCTGATCTCAGCCTGTTGATCCAACGCGCCCGTCAGGTCAACGATGCCCAGCCGGGCTTTGTACTTGAACTGGTGAAGAAGGCGCTTGGCGCTGACCTGACTGGGAAAAAGATCGCCGCGCTTGGATTGGCTTACAAGCCGGATGTGGATGATCTGCGGGAAAGTCCGGCGGTTGATGTCGCGCGGCTGCTTTCCGAAGCCGGGGCGCAGGTCATGGCGTATGAACCATTTAAGACGGACGCGGATCTGCCGGGTGTCAGGGCAGTCTCCACACTGGAGCAAGCCGTGGAAGGAGCCGATGCGCTGGTGTTGTTGGTCAGGCATACCGAGTTCCGCCAGTTGGAGCCTGAGTTCTTGAAAAACATTACGCCTGCACGGGTGCTGATCGATACAGTCAATGGCTGGGGCGCCCATAACTTCGCAGACTCGGGTTTTAGTGTGTTTCGCCTGGGGGTGGGCGGAGCAGGATAGTGGATTAAATATTCGCCGGTTGTGCACTAAAGGATGGCGAGAAAAGGCATAACCGGCTGTTCAGGATGTCAGGATCCCGGTCACTGCGCGGAACCTTGCGACAACCTTCATGTCATAATATGACATTTGTTAGTTGACGATTTGAGCATGGCAGGGTAAACTTAGTTTGATATTGTGAAAATAATCACAAATTGTACGTGCTGACCAAAAATGATGAGCGGAGTTTTTTGAATGAACCAAGAAGCAACGATGGATACGCATATTGACGGGATATGTGAAAACAAGCGTGCCATTATCGATGGGATTATTGCCGAAAATATCGAGCGCCCCGGTGCGATGATGGTGGTGTTGAATGAGACCCAGGGTAAGGTGGGTTATATTTCCGCGGCGATGCAAGCTTATATTGCGAAAAAATTACGTGTGCCGGTTGGCGCGGTGCATGGCGTGGTTACCTTTTATTCCTTCTTTACCACCGAGCCGCGTGGGGAACACACCATGAAGTTTTGCATGGGCACGGCTTGCTATGTGGGTGGGGTGCCGCAGTTAATCGAAAAGGCCAGACAGCTGACCGGTACCGATATTGGCAAAACCACTCCGGATGGCAAGCTGACGATGGAGATTTGCCGCTGTGTGGGTGCTTGTTCACAGGCGCCAGTGGTGACGATGGATGATGAAGTGATCGGGCGCATCAAGCCCAATAAGTTCCCGGCGCTGTTGAAGAAATTGCTGGAAAGATAAGCATCGTTTCGCATGAGAGAGATAGCGCTGCACTTGCTCGACCTGGCAGAAAATAGTGTCTCCGCTGGCGCCCAGATGGTGACTATCTCGGTTTGCGATGATTTGATCACGGACAGGTTAGTGGCCAGCGTGGAAGATGACGGGCGCGGCATGGATGCGGAGACGCTGCGCAAGGTGACCGATCCATTTTATACCAGCCGCACCACTCGCAAAGTGGGCCTGGGTATTCCGCTGCTCAAGGGCGCCGCTGAGGGCTGCAATGGCGGGTTGTCGATCAGCTCGCAGGTGGGTGCGGGCACCCGGCTGGAGGTCAGCTTTCAGCGCTCGCATATCGACCGCATGCCGCTCGGCGACCTGTCTGGCACGTTCCTGGGGCTGCTGGTCGGTCATCCTGATACGCACTGGGTCTTTCGTTACACGCTGCGCGGCAAGCAGACCGAGGAAAGTTTCGAATTTGATGATGCGCCGGTTAAAGAGATCTTGCAAGATTTGCCGCTCAGCCATCCGGACGTGCTGACTTATTTGCGTGAAGCGTTATATATAAAGATTTTAGATTGAAGAGCAAAGGCGAGATTGCCACACGGGAGAGCGCCGCTCGCAATGACGGTAAGAGATTGCCACGCGGGAGAGCGCCGCTCGCAATGACG
>CAIMZS010000065.1 GCA_903846015.1 uncultured Anaerolineae bacterium
GGTTCAATCAGGTTCTCAATTCAGGCGTTGGATCTGCTGGAATCAAGTGCCTGCTTACCGGCACCCATGCCAACAGCTAAGCAACCCAGTCTTCGAGAATCTTCTATGGCTTATCTCGATTTACCCGTCTTTCTGCGAAGAGGTGAATCGGTCGATCTGTACGATGCCCAACCGGCCTTCCCGGAATTCGAAAATAATACGGAATTGACGCCATTGGATATCCATGAATGGTTACTTAAAACCCCGAAACGTCGATGGCCAAAATCTTACCTGGAGTTAGCCAAGATTGGTCTTGGTGCTCCGGTCATTGACTGGTTGGAACTGTCGTTGGCGAGTCAAGAGGACACGCTTGATTCAGAAGCGATAATTGTGGCCGCTTTCTTGTACGTGATGTCGCAACCAGACCTGTTTGGGTCCACCACTGAAGCAACGGGCTGGTCTCAACATTTGAAAGATGCAATACTTCAGCTAAAGAAGGTAAATACGAGCAAAGCAACTACCGGTATTGATGTCGAACAGGTGGAACACATCATGGCCTCGCTGGCCGGCATGACTGCCGATCACTGGCCAGATCGGGTTTACGCCCTGAGGAGTTTGGAAGAAATCTACCCGGAACCCATTGAATGAATAGCCGAATTCTGAAGGCAAGGATTCGTTAGTTCAGGCAGCAAAAGCGCCCTGTTTCGTAAACACCAAAACCATACTGGAGAAGTTCAATAATGCCCGTTCAACAAGTACTGCCAGACCAACGCGTACCCGTCAAAATCTGGACTCATGATGTCGATGAGCGGTCAAAAGAACAGTTGGCCAACATTGCCGGCATGCCTTTCATTTACCACCACATTGCCGTTATGCCTGATGTGCATCTGGGCATAGGTGCCACCATCGGTTCAGTTATCGCCACTCATAAAGCCATTATTCCGGCAGCGGTGGGGGTCGACTTGGGGTGTGGAATGGTCGCGGCCAGGTTGTCAATTACGGCTAATGATCTTGACGAGAAGTCTTTGAAGAAAGTTTTCGATCAAATTAGCCGTGATGTCCCGGTAGGTCGTGGACAACATGACGATAAACGTGTGCTGGTGGCTGCGGCCAAACCGTTTGAGGCAGGCTTAAAAAACCTGACTGACCGACATCCGGAACTTCTCAAAACATTTGGCAAGTTTTCCAAGTGGATCAACCAGATGGGTACGCTGGGTGGCGGCAATCATTTCATTGAAGTCTGTCTCGACGAAGCGGATCAGGTCTGGGTTATGCTGCACTCGGGCAGTCGGGGTATCGGTAATGCCATTGCTGACCACTTTATTAAACTGGCGCGTAAGGATATGGAACGCTGGATGATTCAGTTGCCGGATCGGGATTTAGCCTATTTCCCTGAAGGAACCGAGCATTTTTCCGACTACGTTGAAGCGGTTCATTGGGCGCAGGAATATGCCAGGCAAAATCGCCAATCGATGCTCGAACTGGTTCTGTCAGCCTTGGCACGGCACCTCCCGCCTTTTGAAGTCACAACTGAAGTGGTTAATTGCCATCATAACTATATCGCCAAAGAACATCATTATGGTTCTGATGTATGGGTAACCAGAAAAGGTGCCATTCGTGCGCGGATCGGTGATATCGGCATTGTTCCAGGCAGCATGGGCGCACACAGTTACATTGTCGCAGGTAAAGGCAATCCGGACAGTTTTAATTCAAGTGCTCATGGTGCCGGACGGCGCATGAGTCGAACTGCCGCCGAAAAATGCTTTACCGAAGCGGATTTGGTCGAACAAACTACCGGCGTTATTTGCAGGAAAGACAAAGGCGTGCTGGACGAAATTCCAGGTGCTTACAAGGATATTGATCAGGTCATGGCGGATCAAAACGACTTGA
>CAIMZS010000066.1 GCA_903846015.1 uncultured Anaerolineae bacterium
ATCCCATGACCCCAAACCCCTCCGGCACTGTCACCTTTCTCTTCACCGATATCGAAGCCAGTACCCGCCTGGCCCTGGAATTCCCCGAACAATGGGAAGACCTGCGCCAGCGCCACCATGCCATCTTGCGCACCGCGGTCGAAGCGCATACCGGCTACACCTTCCAGATCATCGGCGATGCCTTCTGCGTCGCATTTCACACCGCCGGTGATGCCCTGCGCGCGGCGCTGCAAGCCCAGCGCGACCTGCAGCGCGAACCGTGGAACCCAGCCGTCATCCGTGTGCGTATGGGGCTGCACACCGGTAAGGCCGAACTGCAGCAAGCCGGTGATTACCACGGCTACCTGACCCTCAGCCGAGTCCAGCGCGTAATGTCGGTCGCGTATGGCGGGCAGACCCTGGTCTCCAACACCTGCGCCGAACTGCTGCGCGGCGAGCTGCCCGAGGGCCTCAACCTGCGCGACTTGCAGGAGCACCGTCTGAAGGGGCTGCTCAACCCCGAGCACATCTGGCAGCTCGAAGCCCCCGGTTTGCTGGTTGATTTCCCCTCGCTCCAATCGCTTAATGACATTCCCAACAACCTGCCGCTGCAGCTCACCAGTTTCATCGGGCGCGAACAGGAGATCGCCGAACTACGAACAGCCTTGGGCGCGCATCGCCTGGTCACCCTGACCGGCTCGGGCGGCACCGGCAAGACCCGTCTCTCGCTGCAGGTGGCTGCCGAAGTGTTCGACAGCTTCCCGGATGGGGTCTGGTTCGTAGAACTTGCCCCGGTCAGCGACCCAGTCCTGGTGCCCACCACCCTTGCCAACCTGCTCGGACTGCGCGAGTCATCCGAGACAAAACAGTCGCTCAGCGAACTGATCTGCGGCTATCTCCAGAACCGGAAGGCTCTGTTGGTTTTTGATAACTGTGAACACTTGATAGAATCTGTAGCTCGTTTTGTAGATCAGCTCTTGCACGCTTGCAAGCAACTCAAGGTGCTGGCCTCCAGCCGCGAGGCGCTGGGCGTGGCGGGTGAGTTGGCCTGGCATGTGCCCTCGCTCTCGCTGCCCGACCTCCACAACCTGCCCGCGCCAGAAAGTCTATCTCAATATGAAGCCGTGCGCCTGTTCATTGAGCGCGCCGCCCTGGTCCAACCACATTTCAGCGTCACCCGCGAGAATGCCCCCGCCATCGCCCAGATCTGTTACCGGCTGGACGGCATCCCATTGGCATTGGAACTCGCCGCCGCTCGCGCCAATGTTTTGAGCGTGGAGCAGATCGCCAAACGTCTGGACGACCGTTTCCGATTGCTGACCGGCGGCGCGCGCACAGCTTTGCCGCGTCAGCAGACCCTGCGCGCCCTGATTGATTGGAGTTACAATCTGCTCGCCGCGGACGAAAGGCTGCTTTTCCTGCGCCTGGCAGTCTTTAGCGGCGGCTGGAGCCTGGAAGCCGCCGAAGCGGTCTGCAGCGGGGTAGGCCTCGAGGTCGACAGGGTTCTGGACTTATTGTCCCAACTGGTCAATAAGTCATTGGTGGCGATGATGGAGGAGAACGGCGAGGCACGTTACCATGCGCTGGAAACGGTGCGGCAGTACGCCCGGGAAAAATTATTTGAAACCGAGCAAGCCGCTTTTATCCGTGACAGACACCTGGATTATTTTATTCAACTGGCCGAACAAGGTTACAAAGAATTGGACGGTAAGAATGATTTGATCTGGCTTGAAAAGCTTGAAACAGAAAACGATAATTTTCGAACTGCGCTCAGTTGGTCGATCGAGTCACCGGACATTGACCCACAAAAAGCATTGCAATTAAGCGGCGCTTTGCCGGATTTTTGGGATACGCGCGGCTATACCAGCGAAGGCTACCGCTGGTTGAGTGAGACCTTGAAGAAAGCACCGGTAGAGCCGACCAGCCAGCGCTGCAGAGTTTTGTACGGAGCGGGGTTGATGTGCAACCGGCTCAGCCAGTACAGTGATGCTGCCACATACCTGGAAGAATCCCTGCGCCTGGCGCGTCAATTCAATATCGCGCCATTAATCATAAGAAACCTTAATTTCTCCGCGAACATCATGGAAGATCGGGTGGAAGCGAAGAAACGCTACGCGGAAAGCATCGCGTTGGCCCGCGTGACTCGAAACCAGGCCTGGCTGGCACTTTCATTGGGCGTTTGGGCTTCTAATTATTCCGATAACATACCTGAGACAACCCGCAATATCCAGGAAGCGCGTGAAATCGCGGAAAAACTGGGGAATGCCCGCACGCGTTCATTTGTCCTTTGGGTATATGGCGCGATCGAAATGCGAAGAAACAATCATGATCCGGCAGCTGCCATGCTCACGGAATCCATGCGCTTAAGCCAGTTGTTGAAAGACAAACATTCCACAGCGCATAATTTTCTGACTCTGGGCAGGGTTGCGACCCGGCAGGCCGACTTTGATTCTGCGCTGCGCTACGAAGAGAAAAGCCTGCAAATTTTTCGGGATCTGAGTGACCGCACCTGTTCGATGGAATGTCTCTTTCATCTCGGCTGGAATGCCTACCTGGCGGGCACCTTGAGCCGCGCGGTTGAATACCTGGAAGAAAGCCTTGCCATCTGTCGCGAAATCGCTTTTACGGAAGCGATTGCCATGTCGACTTTTGTGCTGGGGCGTATCGCCATCTTGCATGGGGAGCTGCATAACGCAAAGCTCTTTTTGCTGGAAGCCCTGGATGCCCTCAAGAAATCGCCTGATTCACTTTACTTCCTTGCATATTGCCTGGAGGCAGTCTGCGCCTTCCCCGGCATCGCCTCTGGGCGTGCCGCGAAACTTTTGGGCAGGGCGGAAGCGATCCGCGAGAAAAATGGGTATTTTCTTCCTGTTGCTGAACGACACCTGGTGGATCCGGTTGGCGAAAAACTGCAAGCAGAGCTTGGAAAAGAAGCTTTTAATTCCGCGCTAGCAGCCGGGAAGGCACTGACCTGTGAGCAAGCCATTGACGAGGCGATTGAATCTCTAAATAGACTTGGGTGAGGCTGGTCTGGGCGCTTTATTCACCGGATTGGGCCCTGATTATCTAAAACTTTTACAGCGAAAAACATTTATGGAGAAACCGATGCCCGATTTAACCAATGATCAGATCGCGACACTCAATGAGTTTGGCGAGGCCGAAGCACAGGCGAATTCCTTCCTGTGCGCGCCACCGGAATATGCCCAGCTCACCCGGCTGCAAGTCAAGCGCATCGGTTCGGTGGTGGTGGGAATGATCCCTGTGTTGGATACGCCATTCTTCAATCGAATCCTGGGATTAGGGGTGGGAGAGCCCGCCACCGAAGCCATGTTGGATGAGGCCATCAGCGTGTTTCAAAACGCCGGCTGCAAGAACTACATGGCGCAGGTCAGCCCTTTTGCCCAGCCTGATCAATGCGCGGAGTGGCTGGTTGCGCGCGGATTTAAAGCGAGCCGGAGTTGGGCAAAACTGTATCGGGGCGATGAACCGGCACCTGTTATTCCCACCGACTTGCACCTGGCAGAAATTGGCATAGACCAGGCGGAGGCGTTTACGGGTGTGGTTCTGACCGCATTTGAGATACCAGCCATATTGCAACCGTTGATGAAGGGTATTGTAGGGAAGCCTGGCTGGCACCATATTATGGGCTTTGATGGGGAAACGCCCGCCTCGGCTGCCTCTTTATTTGTCCATGGCGAGGTGGGCTGGGTGGGCAACATGGGTACGCTAAAAAAATATCGCAAGCGCGGCGCACAGGGCGCTTTGTTTGCGCGCTGCATCCAGGATGGTCTGGCGCTTGGGTGTAAATGGTTCGTCACCGAAACAGGTGAAGATACGCCTGAAGATCCCAATCCTTCTTATCACAACATGCTGCGCAGCGGGTTCAAACTGGCCTATTTGCGCAGGAATTACGTTCATCAGTCACCAGTCAACCTTTTAAAAGCAACCCGCCGGGCACTGCTTGTAGCCGAATATGGTTTGCGATTTGAATGGCAGCGCCTCCGGCAGCGGTGAAAAGAGGCCTCACCGGCACATCCCTTTGGGAATCAGGATTATCCCGGTCGCGGAGAGCACGCTTCTCGTAAATAATACCGGCGCCCTTGCACTATGCCGGTTGTGGCAATCTCCGGTAACCGGCATGGTCCCCAGGGGCGAGAGGGTCTTGCCGATTAGGAGCAGATTGCCACGCGGGAGAACGCCGCTCGCAATGACAACAGGGGCAGATTGCCACGCGGAGAGCGCTGCTCGCAATGACAGCAGGGCAGATTGCCACGCGGAGAGAACGCCGCTCGCAATGACAGCAGGGGCAGATTGCCACGCGGGAGAACGCCGCTCGCAATGACAGCAGGGGCAGATTGCCACGCGGAGAGAACGCCGCTCGCAATGACAGCAGGAGCAGATTGCCACGCGGAGAGAGCGCCGCTCGCAATGACAGCAGGGCAGATTGCCACGCGGAGAGAACGCCGCTCGCAATGACAGCAGGAGCAGGTTGCCACGCGGAGAGAGCTGCTTTTCCGGTGATTGGCGTCGATCCCGCCAGGCAAGGCAAGGGCTATGGTTCAAAATTGTTGCAGCATACGCTTGTCTCATGTGATCGCAATCAAGAGTTGGCCTATCTTGAATCGACCAATCCAAAGAATATTGCATTTTATGAACGCCATGGGTTTGAGCTGCTGGGCACCATCCAGTTCGGGGATGCGCCGCCCATGTTCCCGATGCTTCGAGAACCACGTTGATCAGAATAGTTCAAAAGGACCCCGGTTCCTTTAACCACCAACCCAAAATGATTACTTCAATAAATCAAGGAGAATGAAATGTACGATTTAACCTCAGCGGAATTTGCCAGGCTGAACGAGTTGAGCGAAGCGGAAGCCTGGGCAAACTACTGCCTGTGCGTCTCGCCGGAATTCGCCAGGGACTTCAGGCTGGAAGTGAAGAGCATCGGTTCGGTGAAAGTGACCGCGATCCCGGATTTTGATTTAAATATTTTCAACCGGATTATCGGTTTGGGCATTGGCAGCCCGGCCACAGAAACCGTTCTCGACCAGTCCATAGCCCTGCTTCGAGATGCAGGCGCTAAGACCCTATGCGTTCAGCTCAGCCCCCTGGCCGAACCAGCCCCATTGACAGACTGGCTTAGGGCGCGTGGTTTTACGCATGGCACCAATTGGGCAAAATTGATGCGTGACAACGCGCCAGCCCCAGCCGTCCAAACGGATCTGCGTGTGGAATCCATCGGAGTGGAATATGCGGAAATCCTGACGGGCGTCGCCATCACTGCTTTTGGCATGCCGCCTGAGCTGCGGCCCCTGGTCGGCGGCTGTGTGGGGAAACCGGGCTGGCATCATTATCTTGGTTTTGATGAGGAACAACCCGTTTCAGCAGCGGCCATGTTTGTATCGGGTGGTGTTGGCTGGCTTGGGCTGGGGAGCACGCTCGAATCGCACCGCAAGCGCGGCGGACAGGCTGCCATGTTTGCACGCCGCATCCAGGATGGGTTGGATCTTGGCTGTAAATGGTTCATCACGGAAGCCGCTGAAGATACACCAGAATCGCCCAACCCGTCCTATCACAACATGCTGCGTGCCGGGTTCAGGTTGGCCTACCTGCGTCCAAATTATGTCCTTAAACCACAAACCAGCTAGACCAGAATAGCATTCATCCCTCACACGGGGAACTGCTCTTTGATCCCCCACGAGTTTTAATTAATCGTTGGACAACCTGGTGCGTGCCCTGGAAGCGAGCAGTGAAAGCCCCGCAGTCAATTTACTCGCCCAACTCGGTGCGGAAGCCGGGACCGTCCGCGAACTGTGCGAAACATCAAACCGTGAGGATTTTCTGGCTTGTCCAGCGCGTTGATTGGCAAAGGCGCTTTGCCTTACCAAGGCTCCCTTCGCCAGGCAAACCCTAAGGGTATCGATCAATTGTTTTTTCAACATGGAATGGAGTGAAAGATGACCGCATCAACTGAACAAAATAATGACCTGAACTTTGATCAGGAAGACATCCGCCGCTTTATTGGGTTAATTGCCCTGCTCCTGCCAGTGGCGGTGGTGATCGCTGCTTGGACTATCCCGGAGTCGATCAGCGGTTCGTACCACATACCGACCGGCTTTCCATTCCTGCCGTACTTCCCGACGCCGCGCGATATCTTTGTGGGCGCCCTGTTCGTGATTGGAGCCTTCCTGATGAGCTACAAGGGGCACAAATATGACCAGGCGCGCAAATTCTGGCATGTGCTGACACCGATCTGGCCCGGGGCGGTGGCTTTTGGCGTGAAAATGCGCAAGCGCGAAGAAGACCTGGTCAGCACGGCTGGGGGCCTCTCGGCCTGGATCGTGGCGCTCTTCCCAACCAAGGAGAGCGTAAGCAAGCTGGTTTGCCCCGAGTCATTGGCCGGCTTTGCGACGGGCGCCAATCCCAACCAGGTGCTTGAAACCGTTTCAATCATCCACCTGTCTTTCGCCTCAATCCTGTTCCTGACGACCGTATATTTCTGCCTTGAGGCGTTCAAGAACCGGTTAGCCGACAAAATTGAGAAGAACGGCAAGGCGGGACCCGAGTATCTGGATCCGCTCAAACGCCGCCTGGCGTTCTACTACATATCGGGTGTGGGCATCCTTTTGACCATCCTGACCCTGGGCGGCCTGGCCATCCTCGACAGCCAGGGTCGTGGTATCTGTGTCATCTACGCTCAGACCTATTGGGCGGAAGTTGTCATGCTGTTCCTGTTTGCGCTGGCCTGGATCACGGCCAGCAAACCGTGGGGTTTGCGCACTCCCGGCGAAGAAGCGGAACGGGCCGCCAAAAAATCAGCGTCCGACGCGTGAAACCATAGATGCGCGGGCTTTAATAGCGCGGATTTGGGGTTGCCCTCATTCCCTGCAGGTCGTCAAAATGTGCCCTGCAATTGCTGGAATGGCGAGACTCAACCGGGTCCGTTTGTGGTAACCTTGGAGTGTGGCAGTGCTCGATTAACGGAGTCGAATGTCTGGATAAACACGGCAGAATACTACCGGAAAATTTGCAGCGTCTGATCGCCCAGGTTGGGTGTTATAAAGGTTCGGTTTTATCTTAAGGAGATACTCATGTCCCATTCAACTTCTCGATTGGATAAGCAAGCCGAAAATGAGTCTGGCACGAAGAAATCCAAAAAGGGGAAACATTCATCCAAGGAAGGCGCTTCGGACATTGATCCATCCGCATCTCCGAATGCTGGCAGCGCCACTACAGAATTCATCGAAATCGATAAAAGCGCATACAACAAGGAATTAGCCCGCCTGCAGGTGGAATTGGTCAAGCTGCAGGAGTGGATCCGCTTTAAGGGCCTGAAACTGGTGGTCATTTTTGAAGGTCGTGACGCAGCCGGAAAAGGCGGCGTCATCAAGCGCATCACCGAGAGCTTGAACCCGCGTATCTGCCGGGTGGTGGCCCTGCCGGCGCCGACTGAGAGGGAAAAAACGCAGTGGTATTTTCAACGCTATGTTGCCCATCTGCCGGCCAGTGGCGAAATGGTGTTGTTTGACCGCAGTTGGTACAACCGCGCCGGGGTGGAAAGGGTGATGGGCTTTTGCACCCAGGATGAATACAGCGAATTCCTGCGGTCGGTGCCTGAATATGAGCGCATGTTGGTGCGTTCTGGCATCATTCTGATCAAGTATTGGTTCTCGGTCAGTAACCATGAACAGGAAAAACGTTTCCAGGCGCGCATCTCTGACCCAACCAAGCGCTGGAAGCTCAGCCCGATGGATTTACAGTCGCGGGCGCGCTGGGTGGAATATTCGCGCGCCAAGGATGAGATGTTCTCGTACACCGACATCAAGCAGGCACCCTGGTACGTGGTCAATGCCGATGACAAGCTGTGTGCCCGCCTGAATTGCATGCGCCACTTGCTGGCAGTGATCCCGTATGAGGATCTGACCCCCGAGCCGATCATCCTGCCGGAGCGCCTGCCGGATCACGGTTATGTGCGCCCACCCATCACCGACCAGACTTTCGTGCCCGAGTATTACCGCTCCTCCAGGAAGAATGAAGATTGAAATAGGAAACGATATGAATAAACGCGACCTTATCCTTAACCTGTTAGATCCCAACACCAAATCAGAAACGATCCCGGCTGCTTTTTTTCTCCATTTCGATCCGGCTTACCATCTTGGACAGGCAGCGGTGGATAAGCACCTGGAATATTTCCACCATACCGGAATGGACTTCATCAAAATCCAGCTCGAGCTGCCTTTTCCAGCCCAGCCTCAGATCCAAAAACCGGCAGACTGGAAAACCAGCCTGCCCTTCTTCAGCATCGATCATTACGAACCCATGTTGAAGGTGGTTGAAGCCTTGATTAAGGCCGCCAAAAAGGAAGCCTTGATCGTCCTGACTCTTTATTCGCCCTACATGGAATGTAACAACATGGTGGGGCCGGAAACAGTCGCCCGCCACATTGAGCAAGATCCAGACGCCTTCAGAATCGGTATCGACCGCATGACCGAAAGCATGTTGCAGTTTGTGCGCGCCTGCATCCGCCTGGGCCTGGATGGTTTTTACACTTCCACCCAGGGCGGAGAAAAAGCGCGTCTGTCTGACCCGGCCCTTTTTGATACTTGCATCGCCCCGTCTGATTTGGTTCTGATGAATGAGATTAACCAGAACTGCATTTTCAACATCTTGCATGTGTGTGACTATTCGATGCCGTATCACGAGATTACTCGCTTCGCCAAATGGCCCGGGCAGGTTGTCAGCGCCGGTCTGGATCTGGCGGATGGGCAGCAGGTCACTTCCAGGCAAGCTGCGCAGCTTTTCAACCGGCCATTTATGGGTGGGCTGGAGCGCAAAGGCGTCATCAGCACCGGCACGCCAGAGCAGATTCGCCAGGCGGCCCTGACCGCGCTCCAAAATGCCCCCGAGCGTTTTATTCTGGGCGCCGATTGCACTGTTCTGCCGGATACCCCGTGGGATAATCTGCGCCTTGCCATTCAAACAGCCCATGAATACCGGCGCTGATTCTTCGGACGTAGTGCCCTGCATGGGGCCGGACAGTGGCGAGTGGCGTCTGCAGCTCAGCGAGGAAGTGCCTGGCAGTATCTTTACGCCTGGCAGGTCGGGCCCTGCCAGGCATTTTTATTTGATTCGCCAGCATTTTTCTGAAAGCAGATGATGGTTGGAAAGACCAACAAATCGGGGAAGCGTTGAATGTGAGTGTGCCGACGATTGAACGGTAAGGTAACAATTTGTCGAAGCAGGACTCTAACAAGCATTGATTTCCACTTTGATAGGGATTATATTCAGGGTAAAGTGGTTTCGGTAAAGCTACCATCGTGAAGGACATTTCAGTTGTGACAACGAATATTTTGATTGCCGATGATGAGCAGGCGATTGTTGACCTGATCAGTATTTACCTGAAAAACGAAAACCTTACCGTTTTTCCGTTCTACACAGGACTGGATGCATTGAACTGCATTGGGTCTACAAAGATCGATCTGGCAATTTTAGATATCATGCTTCCTGATATCGATGGGTATTCGATTTGCAAGCGCATCCGGGAAAAGCACAAATTCCCCATCATCATGCTGACAGCCAAGGTGGAAGAGACGGACAAGATCACCGGGCTCACTCTGGGTGCAGATGACTATATCACCAAGCCCTTTCGCCCATTGGAATTGGTTGCCCGCGTAAAGGCGCAGCTTCGCCGGTTTACAACCTACAGCGCTCAGGAACAGGAACCAACCCGGGAAAGGCGATTAATTGCGTTTTCTGGTCTGGTGCTGGATCAGGATTCACACGAGTGTACTTTGAATGAGCGGATTTTATCGCTAACACCAACGGAGTTTTCGATCTTGTGGGTCTTATGTTTAAACCGTGCTCGGGCGGTCTCTGCGGAGGATTTGTTCAGCCAGGTGTGGGGGGAGAAATATTTTACCAGCAGCAATAATACCGTGATGGTGCATGTCCGCCATTTGCGCGAGAAAATGCACGATTCGGCCGAACATCCCAAATATATCAAAACGGTATGGGGCATAGGATACAAAATTGAGTAATAATTTTTCAAAATTCCGAAGGAAAATTCTTTTACAAGTTCTGGGAATCGCTATTGGTGCGCCACTGCTTTGGTTGCTCATCCAATCATTGCTGATTGATGGGATATTTCGATCCACCTTTGCGAACTGGTTTGTTCAGATATGCCAGAATTTGTTTAATATGACCCTTAACGATAGCGTAATCCTTTACTTTCATACCTTCCGTGAAAATCGCAGTCAATGGTTGTCTGCGGGCCTGGTTGCGCTACTTTTATTGATCTTTTATTTGACGATGATGCGGATGACCGGGTACTTTAATGAGGTGATTGCAGGCATCGACCAGCTCGTGGAAGAATCAAGCGATGTAATTACACTTTCCCCAGAACTGGATTCCATAACAGCCAAGTTGAATCAAATTAAACGTAATTTGGAGAAACGCGAAAAAGATGCTCTGGAGGCTGAACAGAGAAAAAACGAACTGGTTGTTTACCTGGCTCATGATATCAAGACCCCACTTACCAGCATCATCGGTTATCTTAGCCTGGTGGATGAAGAAGCAAGTATGCCGGTTGAGCAGAGAGCAAAATATATCGGGATAACCCTGGAAAAAGCATACAGACTGGAGCAGTTGATCAATGAGTTCTTTGAGATCACCCGTTTTAATCTTCAGTCGATTGTGTTATCCAAGGAGAGAATCAACCTGACATTTATGCTCCGGCAGATGGCGGACGAGTTTGACCCGATGCTGGTTCCCTTAGGAAAACAGATCGTCGTTGAAGCCCAGGATGGCATTACCCTGTGGGGCGACGCAGATAAGCTGGCTCGCGTATTCAACAATATCCTGAAAAATGCGATTGCCTACTCAGAAAATATCATTAAGATTAATGCGGAGCAGCAGGGGGGAAATGTCTTGATTTCCTTCATAAATGATGGAAATCCCATCCCAGCACAACAGCTTGACCGGATCTTCGAAAAGTTTTTCCGCCTCGACCCCTCGAATTCCACCATTACGGGCGATTGCCAGGGAAATCGTTGAGGCGCACGGCGGCGCAATGATTGCTTAGAACAGAGAGAAGCATACGGTCTTTGCGGGCACCCTTCAGGCATCTGGTCATGAACTACCCGGATTGGCTGGCCTACCTTAAGGAAATCTTAATAAATTCATAAGTCCGCGTTCCAAAAGCGCCTGCCTGATATCGGTAGAATGAAATTACCGGCACGGTTCAGAAGTGGTAAATAGCACCTTTACAAATTGATAGAAGACAGGTAGCCAACGAACGGATAAGATAGAGTTTCACACAAAATCTATTCGGACGAGAGGCTACCTGCAATGACAGTTTATACGACTTCTTCGCTTTCCGCCAGAGTTACCTGGCCCGAACCAATTGAACCGATCTGGCAAATATTACCTGGATATACTCAAAGTTTGCCGGGGTGGAAACGTACCGATATTGGGCTGGCTGAGCGGCTATTTATTGGAGCAGTGCTCA
>CAIMZS010000067.1 GCA_903846015.1 uncultured Anaerolineae bacterium
ATTTGAAAGGAGCTGCCCCTAGTACGAGAGGACCGGGGTGGACAGACCTCTGGTGTGCCAGTTGTCGTGCCAACGGCATCGCTGGGTAGCTATGTCTGGCAGAGATAACCGCTGAAAGCATCTAAGTGGGAAACTCGCCTTGAGATTAGATCCCTCATGGAGTTAATCCAGTAAGACCGCAGGTAGACTACCTGCTATATAGGCAACAAGTGTAAGCACAGTAATGTGTTCAGCTAAGTTGTACTAATGGTCGAGGGCTGACCTATGTGGTACGGAGAACTTGATACTTTTTCTTTCCAGGATTGTTCAAAACGCGATCATTCAGAAGTCATTTTACATTGTGAAATAAGTCTCTTGGTGATTTGAGCGACGAGGGTACACCCGGTCCCATCCCGAACCCGGAAGTTAAGCTCGTCAGCGCCGATGGTACTTGGAGGGCAGCCTCCTGGGAGAGTAGGTCATTGCCAAGAGGCTTTTTCTTTTTATTTTGTCAGCCTTGTTTACTGGGATAGTTGGTAGTATAATTCTTACGTTCATAGACCAGCCCCCACAAGACTGTCATAAAGCGGTCAAGGAGTTGTGCAAGAGCGTTTTATTCTTGAAGATGTTAGTTTGTTCATCGTAGAGATTGCTCTTTTCCTCGGCTGTGTTTTTCAACAGTCGATTTTTTGTTTAGAAATCCCTTTATAGAAGGGAGGTGATTTCGCATGACGCTCGTAGTATTACGTTCAAACGAATCCCAAGAGTCTTTACTCAAGCGCTTCCGCAAAAAGATCGTTAAGAGCGGCGTTCTTAGTACTGTTCGCCGCAAGCGCTGGTTTATTTCCAAAAGCGAACAGCGCCGCATGGAAGACAAAAAGGCTATTCGCCGTCTCAAGCGGCGCACGGTTAAGGTCACCGAATAATTTGACCGGAGGTGTGTATGGCAAAGGAAGATGATAAGCTCGTCGTTGAAGGAACTGTGATCGAGGCTCTGCCTGGTACCCAGTTCAAAGTCAAGCTCGAAAGTGGCCATGTTATTCTGGCTTATCTTTCAGGTAAAATGCGAAAATTTTATATCCGCATTTTGCTCGGCGACCGGGTTAAAGTGGAAATGTCCCCTTATGATCTGAGTCGTGGCCGGATTACATATCGTGCCAAGAAGACTAGCAGCGGTGAGATCATTGAAGAAGCGATGGCCTGACCATACACCTAATATTGTAAATAAGAGAGATGCTCTTTGCGGGCATCTCTTTTTTTATTTTAGGGGTACTGTCAATAAAGTTCTTGATTTTTGTGTTGATATCAAAAGGCCCCGACGAATCCGTCGGGGCCTTTTGATATCAAGTTTAAGTTTATGGAAGATCGCGGTATGAACCCAGTACCTTCATATAGTTGGCCCGTTCAAAAGCAGCGGGTTCTTTTACGGCCTGCTGACTCATGCTGCCTTGCATTTGTTGGATGGATGTGTATTCGTGTTCATCCATCCAGGCTGTGATGGTTGCGAGCATGTCTGGAAGGCGGCGGTAGCCGTTTTTGAGCAGCTCTGAAGCAATCATGGCTACTTTGGCGCCAGCCATCATTGATTTGATTACATCTGTGGCAGTGTGAACGCCCGTTGTAAGCGCCAGGTCGGCGTTGATTTTGCCGTACAGGATCGAAATCCAGCGTAAGGGCAGGCGTAATTCGTCTGAACTGCTCAAAACAAGGCTGTGCACAACTTCCAGGTTTTCAAGGTCAAAATCGGGTTGATAGAAGCGGTTGAAAAGTACAAGACCGTTGGCGCCAGCCTCTGCCATACGTTTTGCAAGATTTGGCAGCGCAGTAGTGAAGGGGTTGAGTTTTACGGCTAACGGGATGCTGATCGAAGCGCGTATCTGGCTGATTAATTCGATATAGGTGTTTTCCAACTCTACAGCAGTCAGATCCGGGTCAGCTGGAAGGTAGTATAGATTAAGTTCGAGGGCATCTGCCCCCGCATCCTGTATGTGACGGGCATAGCTTGTCCATCCGCCCTTGGATACACCGTTCAGGCTGCCGATGACTGGAACGCTAACGGCTTTCTTCACGGCATTCAAGTGGTCGAGATATTTGCCGGGTCCCATCGCATAACTGCCGATATCTGGCAAGTATGTGAGTGCTTCGGCAAAAGTGTTTGTGCCACGGGTGAGGTAATGATCCAGTTCAAGACTCTCGTGGATTATCTGTTCTTCGAACAGAGAATACATCACGATAGCGCCAACACCAGCATCATCCAATTTTTTTGCGCTCTCTAGTTTTTTGGTGAGCGGCGAGGCTGATGCGACAATCGGGTTCTTTAATGTAAGACCAAGATAATGAGTGGTAAGGTCAGTCATAGATATTTCCTTCTCTGAGGTAGTCAGGGGAACAAACCAGGAGAGCAATACTATGCGTTCCTGGTTTGTTCTGTGTTCTTATTGATTTTCGCTATTATTACCCTTATCGTAATGCATGGATGCCATCTGTTGATAATACTCCCAGCGTTTGTTGACATCCAACTGCGCGCTTTTTAGAAGCATTTCAGCGCGTGCCTCGTCTGATTGGACCAGCATTCGGTAACGGGTTTCGTTATATATGTATTCTTCCAATGGAATAGATGGCGCTTTTGAGTCGATGGTCAGTGGATTCTGGCCCTGCGTGGCAAGATCGGGATTGTAGCGGTAGAGCGGCCAGTGACCAGATTGAACCGCGAGTTTTTGTTGTTCCAGTCCCTTGGCCATATCGATGCCGTGAGCAATACAGTGTGAATAGGCGATAATGAGGGATGGGCCATCAAAGGCTTCGGCTTCCAGGATTGCCTTCAGAGTTTGCTGATCGCTGGAACCCATGGCAATGCGAGCCACATAGACGTATCCGTACGACATTGCGATCAGCCCAAGATCTTTCTTTGAGATGCCTTTGCCACTCATGGCGAATTTAGCAACCGCCCCACGTGGGGTTGATTTGGATGCCTGGCCACCAGTATTCGAATAAACTTCAGTGTCTAGCACCAGGATATTGACGTTTCTTCCGGATGCCATGACATGATCCAGTCCACCGTAGCCGATATCGTAAGCCCAACCATCTCCACCGATGATCCAGACAGATTTCTTTACAAGCAAGTCTGCCAGGCTGACGAGATCGCGGGATTTCGGGTCGGTTTTGCCCACCAGTTTTTGTTTTAGGGCTTGCACGCGTTCACGCTGTTTGCTGATACCAATTTCGCTGCTTTGATCGGCATTGATGAGTTCGTTAGTCAGAGTGCCCAGTTCAGCAGATAATTGTTTAAGCAGAAAGTGAGTGTATTCGGTCTGTTTATCGAGTGTCATCCGCATGCCGAGGCCGAATTCGGCGTTATCTTCAAATAATGAGTTTGACCAGGCTGGCCCGCGACCTTCCTTGTTTACGGCCCATGGGGTGGTCGGTAAATTGCCGCCATAAATTGAAGAACAGCCAGTGGCATTTGCTATTACAGCACGGTCACCAAATAGCTGCGAAACGAGTTTTATGTATGGGGTTTCACCGCAGCCAGCACAAGCGCCTGAGAATTCAAACAGCGGTTGGAGCAGCTGTGAATTCTTGATTGTGGTAGGGTTTACCAGGGTTCGATCAATTTCAGGCAGTTTGTAGAAGAAATCCCAATTGGCATTTTCGCTTTCACGCAGGGGAGGTTGGGAAGCCATGTTAATGGCTTTACGGCCCACCTGGCGCTTGTCTTTTACCGGGCATGCCTCGATACACAGGGTGCAACCGGTGCAGTCTTCCGGAGCCACTTGAACGGTGTAAGCCATGCCGGGGAATTCTTTAAACTTAGATTCCATATGTTTGTAGGTAGCCGGGGCGTCTGCGAGCAGGGCTTTGTCGTACACCTTGTGTCGGATAACTGCGTGTGGACATACGAAAACGCACTTGCCACATTGAATGCATAAATCTGCTTCCCATACTGGGATTTCGAGTGCGATATTGCGCTTTTCCCATTGGGTGGTACCGCTTGGAAAGGTTCCATCGATTGGCATGGCCGAGACGGGAACTTCTTCCCCTTCGAGTGCAATGATTGGGGCCAACGTTTTTTTGACAAATTCAGGTGCTTCGGCTGGTACCCGGGCACGCATTGTGAACTTGCTGCTGACGTTTGTAGGGATGTTGATCTGGCGTAAGTGGGCAAGGGTCTGATCCACTGCTTCGAAGTTTTGCTTCACAACGGCCTCGCCGCGTTTGCCATAGGTCTTTTCGATAGAGTGCTTGATCTCTGCAATGGCTTGCTCGCGTGGCAGGACGCCTGAAATGGCAAAGAAGCAGGTTTGCATGATGGTGTTTACTCTGCTGCCCATGCCAGTTAGTTCGGCCACTTCATGAGCATTGATGTTATAAAATTTGAGTTTCTTGTCAATAATAACTTGCTGTACTTCTACTGGAAGATTGTCCCAAACTTCGTTGGGGCCAAAGATGCTGTTGAGTAGGAATGTGCCGCCGGGCTGCGCGTATTTCAGGATATCATAGCGCTCTAAAAAGCTGAACTGGTGACAAGCTACGAAGTTAGCGGTGTTTGCCGCGATTAGATAGGGGGCCTTTAAAGGCTTGGGTCCGAAACGTAGGTGTGATGCTGTCAGCGTGCCGGATTTCTTCGAGTCATAATAGAAGAATCCTTGAGCGAAGTTGTCGGTTTCCTCACCAATGATCTTGATCGAGTTCTTGTTGGCGCCCACTGTGCCATCTGCACCCAGCCCAATGAACACACAACGAACAGTTTCAGGGAATTCAATGCTGAAGGATGAGTCAACCTCCAAACTGGTATGAGAAACATCGTCATTGATGCCCACTGTGAAATGTTTCTTGGGGGCTGGTTTGCTGAGTTCGTCCAACACGGTCTTGGCCATGGCAGGGGTAAATTCTTTGGAAGAGAGACCGTAGCGCCCTCCAACTACTTTAATATCGCTGCGACCAGATTCAAACAGAGCGTTGACCACATCCAGATACATCGGTTCTCCGGCTGCGCCTGGTTCTTTGGTTCGGTCCAGTACAGAGATCGATTTAACGCTCTTGGGCAGGGAGTTAATGAAGGCTTCGGTGTTGAATGGACGGTACAGGCGCACACGCACTGCGCCAACTCGTTCGCCTTTTTCAACCAGGTAATTGACGGTTGCCTCGAGGGTTTCGCCGCCCGAACCCATCACGATGGCAACTCTTTCAGCCTGGGGGTGGCCAACATAGTCAAACAGGTGGTACTGGCGGCCGGTCAGCCTGGCGAATTTATCCATGTCATCCTGAACAATCCCGGGAACGGCGTCGTAGAACGGGTTGACAGTTTCGCGTCCCTGGAAATAAACATCCGGGTTCTGGGCGGTTCCGCGAATGAACGGATGGTCTGGAGATAGACCTCGCGCGCGATGAGCTTGTACAAGTTCCATGTTGATCATCTCGCGCAGATCATCATCGGTTAGTTGTTCGATTTTGGCAACTTCGTGCGATGTACGAAACCCGTCAAAGAAGTGCAGGAACGGCAGGCGCGCTTTCAGTGTGGCGGAATGTGCGATGGCTGCCATATCGTGCGCTTCTTGTACTGAACCGGATGAAAGCATGGCCCAACCCGTTTGCCGTACAGCCATTACATCCTGGTGATCACCATAAATGGATAATCCCTGTGCAGCGATTGCTCTTGCAGCGATATGAAAAACTGTGCTGGTCAATTCACCCGCTATCTTGTACATATTGGGGATCATTAGCAGCAGGCCCTGGCTGGCTGTAAACGTAGTGGTAAGCGCTCCGGTTTGCAACGCACCGTGAACAGCACCCGCCGCACCACCCTCAGATTCCATCTCGATGATGTGAGGTGTGGTACCCCAGATATTTAATTTAGTTTTGGATGCCCATTCATCTGATAACTCGCCCATTGTCGATGAAGGCGTGATTGGGTAGATGGCGATCACTTCATTGACGCGATAGGCAACTGAAGCCGCGGCTTCGTTGCCATCAATGGTGATCAGTGCTCGTTTAGTCATAGTTACTCCTTGATAAAGAGGAAATCAGAGCGGACTCTGTTGTTTGTGAAATATATCGCAAGAAAATCTAATTATGCCACACTCAGACAAGTTTAATCCTATCAATTTAGAATTGAAAGTAATAAATGGCACCAATATTAACCGAGTCTTGTCATGTATTTGGATAATAACGAGTGGAAATGTGGGTACAACTTCCGAAGCGATCAGGCCCGGAAGTTGTCCTGATGAAAGTCGCTTTTTCGTGGGTTTATCCGAAAACGAAAATCATGATGTTGGGCGGGAATATTGCTAACTTGTCCTAGACTAGATAAGGTAGGGTTTTGCCAAAAGCAGCGCTGCTAAAGATTTGGCATCCAGCAACTGACCTTTTTCTGCCAGTTGGAAGGCTTCGGCGACCGATAATTTTTCCACGCTCAGGTATTCATCCGCATCCGGGTCGAGTGGATCATGTCTTAGTCCAGATGCCAGAAAAACATGCATCAATTCAGTGGAATAACCAGGCGCAAGGTAAAATTGGCCAATTTCCTTGAGAGTATCAGCTGCCATGCCTGTTTCCTCACGGATTTCCCGTGCGGCAGCTTCGTAAGGTGGTTCGTCGGGTTCGAGTGTTCCGGCTGGTAGTTCGAGCAGATCCATTTGAGCTGCATGGCGGTATTGGCGGACGAAAAACAATTGCCCGTTTTCGTCTATTGGGACAAGGATGACTGAACCGATGTGCTGGATGATGTCATATTTAACGGTATTACCGCCGGGGGTGAGCAGGTCATCTCTGCGCACACTAAAGGCTCGGCCTTGATAGGTTATCTCAGATTTAAGCAATTCAAATTTCATACCTGCTCCATTATAAAAAAGACCCAGGCAAGATTCAGCCCGGGTCTTTCGAAATGATGTAAGTTTACGGAATTTGGAGCGTGGAACCGACCGTCAGATTATAACTTCCGCTCAGATTGTTGTTGGTGATGATCTGGCTTGGGTTAACATCGCCAAATGCGCATGCTATAGAGTAAATGGTATCGCCTGCACGGACAGTATATTGGGCTGGGTGGGCTTTGAGCGATCTTGTACCGGGAAAAGTATGGTTCGTGGTTGGGATTGTCAAAGAAAGCCCTGGTGATAATAATTGTCCAGCAGAAAGGCCATTCAGGGCAAGCACTTCTTGTGGATCTACGTTGAAACGGCGGGCGATGCACCAAACGAATTCGCCTTCCTTCAACGTGTATGTGCCGGGTTTTACAACTGGAACTGCAGTGCCTGGTACTGTTGTATTGACGGCAGTTATCTGGCTGGTTGGTGATGGCAGGGTCACGTTAACGTTTGGAGTGCTTGTCGGCGAGGTGCTGTCAGGGGTCAGGTTCACTGGGGCGAGCGGTGTGAATGTGGCATCCACTGATGGCATATTGGTACCCGTTTGCGATGTTGTGTCTGTTCCTGCTGCGGGGGGAATCGGTAAACCGGCGGTGGTGACAGCTGTTTGGGTTCCTGCGATTTCAATGGCGTTCATCGCAGAGGTTGCCATCGGTTGCGGGAAATTAACATCAGGGGTAGGTGTGCCCACCGTCACAGATGCCGCACGGGTGCAGGCGTTTAGTGTTAACGCCAGCACTGCTAATAAAATCATTACAAATTTCTTGCTCATTTTCCTTCTCCTCCAAAAGATGGGCGGGATATGTGTATAAGTGGGTAAGTTGATACTAGCACATACTTTAAAGTGCGTCAAGTTATCATCCCGTATTTGTCATCATTTTGTATCGAAAAACCTTTTTTTGTGCTTATTTAATGAACTTGCATTAACACTTTATAAGGGAATACGGCATGACCGCATTCCCCAAAATTGCCATTTTGTGATGCAGCAGTTTTGGGTTTCAAGATTTGTTAACTGGATTGTTGGTTTTGTGAGATTAACTTTGCTATGTCATTGGCATGTTCATTTTCGTGTGGGCCAAAAATATGAATGATATCCACCAGTGTTCCAGGGTCTCCCCATGGAAGAATATAGGGAGCGTTTAGCTTTTCATCCGGTACTCCCTTCAACAACTTCAGCAGCACTTTGCGAGTTTCGATATATTCATGATAAACATGATCATAATCGAGACCTTCGCGGGTGGCGACGGTTTCCGCGTTATACATATCTACGCCACGCTCGGCAGGTGTTGCCGGGGTGTTTCCTGCTATCAGCGATTGCAGGAAAGCGATGACGGCGTCATCCCAGCCGCAAAGGTGAGCCAGCATTTCTCGGATTGTCCACAACGGATAAATTTGGCGTTTTTTATCGATCTCTTCAAGCTGGGTTAACATGTTGGCACGAGAATGTTCAAGAATATGGACTAGCTCATCACATTGGTTCATAGCGGTGCTTCCTCCAAGTAAACTATTCTAAAACTTAAATGTTCTGTCAGCGATTAAATCTGATTGGCTGGGTTATCTTTGATTGGGTCAGTACTAATTAGCTCTGTTTATTCCGTTTACTCTCGCACTAAGATCACGAATTTCTTCACTTTATTTTAATGTGATGCCAGCTCTGCGGTTTTCTGCCCGTCCGCTTGCCTTCTTGATTTCTCTTCGCGGGGCTTCGCTAAGACGATTTAAATTACCTTTCATCATATAATCATGTGTGCAGGATGGCATGATTTCTATGGCGGTCTCTTCTCCGATGAACCCAGAAACAACAATGAAAGGCAGGTCTCTGCCGTTTTGCTGCAGCGCTTCGAGCGTTTTTGGCGCGCTGAAAGTAGGCAAATTGTAGTCTGAGATGACCACATCCCAAGAATAATTCTCCACATGCAGCAGTTTGATTAATGCGCTCATAATTTCCAGTTTCCAAAAATAAGAGCAGGGGATCCGCAGAATTTAAGCGTACCATCTGGTGCGTAATCCGGAGTAAGCAATTTTACGAATTGCCCACAACCTGAATTACCAAGTAATATCTAAATTATACGGCTGATATTCCACAATTGGTTGTCGGCAGTTTTGTAAAACTATGAGCGATTCTGATGTTTTCGTAGTATATTTTCTCTCACAAGGAACACAAATTTATGGCAATGATTAGTTTACAGGAAGTGAGCCTGGGCTTTGGTGGACCACTTCTCTTGGAAAGCATCAATTTACAGGTAGAACGGGGCGAATGGATCGGTCTTTTAGGCCGCAACGGCATGGGGAAATCTACCCTGTTAAAGTTGTTAAATGGTGACATCTTTCCTCAGGATGGATTGGTTACCCGCCAACAAAATGTGCGCGTGGCTTACCTGCCCCAGGAATTTCCTCAAGGGTTGGCTGGCTCAGTGGCGGATATCGTTTCTGCGGGGTTGGATATCGAGCCGATTGGTACTACTCCAGAGGATCACTGGCGGCACCAGCTTCAGGTTGAACAGGTCATCTCGCGAATGCAGTTGGATCCTACGGCGCAATTTGACGTTTTATCAGCCGGATTAAAACGCAGAGTCTTGTTGGCACGTGGTCTCGTTCAATCTCCAGATCTGCTTTTGCTGGATGAGCCTACCAATCATCTCGATATCGAGTCGATCGATTGGCTTGAAGAATTCCTCAAGCGTTGGGGTGGCACTCTCATCTTTGTGACCCACGATCGCGTCTTTCTGCAGCGCTTGACGACCCGGATCGTTGAATTGGATCGCGGGCGATTATTTGATTGGAATTGCGATTACTCCACCTTTGTCCAACGTAAGGAAGCTATGCTTTCGGCTGAGGCTGAGCAGAATATAAATTTCGATAAAAAACTGGCTCAAGAAGAACAATGGATACGCAAGGGGATTGAAGCGCGTCGTACCCGTAATGAAGGTCGTGTACGTGCGTTAAAAAGGCTGCGTGACTTGCGTAGCGAACGTCGCGAACAGCCTGGCAAGGTCCGAATTCAACTTCAGGGTGAGCGGCGCTCTGGCAGGTTGGTGATTGATGCACAGCATGTAAGCTATGACTTTGGCGCACGATCGATTGTGTTGGATTTTACAACAACCATCCAGCGTGGAGACAAGGTTGGCATTATTGGTCCAAATGGTTCTGGCAAAACCACCCTGCTGCGATTGTTAATGGGTGAATTGGCTCCGCGGCATGGCAGTGTTGAGCACGGCACCAACTTGGAAGTAGCCTATTTTGACCAGTTAAGGGCGCAGTTGGACGATACCAAATCAGTGCTGGAAAATGTAGGCCAGGGTGGCGATACCGTCACGGTTAATGGGCGCACCCGCAATATTATCGGTTATCTGGAAGATTTTCTTTTCACCCGTGATCGTGTTCATGCACCGATTAGTGCTCTTTCGGGCGGAGAGAGAAATCGGCTACTGCTGGCACGATTGTTTTCCAGGCCGGCAAACCTGTTAGTGTTGGATGAGCCAACCAATGATCTTGATATTGAAACACTCGAGATTTTGGAAGATTTGCTGCTCGAATACTCTGGAACCCTGCTGCTAGTTAGTCACGACCGCGCTTTTCTAAACAATCTGGTTACGAGTACCCTGGTTTTGGGCGGCAACGGTCAGGTGCGCGAATATGTGGGTGGTTATGATGATTGGCAACGCCAAAGTCTATCTGAAAATGTAGAAAAGTCTCCAGTTACTGAAAAACTTCGTAAACAGGCCGCCATCCAATTCGATGAGCCAGTTTTGCCGGACAGTCCTCGCAAACTGACTTATAAGGAGCAGCGCGCACTTGAAGCGCAAAAACGCGAGCTTTCTGAATTGCCTGAGCGGATTGAGTCTCTTGAAATCGTCATCCATAAACTTGCGGGTGCCATGACAGACCCGGTTTTTTATCAACGCGATAGTGCTGAGATTGCTCGTGACGCGGCCCGTCTTCGCGAGTTGGAAGATCAACTTGCTCAGGCCTACAAACGATGGGAAGAACTGGAAGGACTGTAATCCACCTTTTTCCTTCATTTGGCTTAAAAGATATCCATGGCTGTTAAAATGAACAGCAGGAATATCTTGGTGTAAAGATTCCTTGTTGATTGGTTTAGAAAGTTAGCCTTTAACGGGATTGTTTATCTTTCGAGAGCCAGGAAATAGATGGGGTTTAATGGAAACCGATGCTGGGCATTTTTAGAAAGCATTTCGTAATTTTCAACCCACAGTTCAAAGAAGTCTTCTAACGAGATTAGCCTAATTTTACGAAGATCCTGATTTCTCACTTCTTCCATTACTGTGTCTGTAAACCCGCCGGATGAAACATAGACTCCCAGATCATGTGTATTCAGGACCCCCCAAAACGCTCGCAAGCCTTCCAGAGTGGCAGCCTGACCAGTGTGCTTAACGTGTACCTTGATACGTGTTCCAGAACTCCCCAGTGGCTTGGGGTATGCAATCATGTCAATATAACCATGGTTTTTCCCAGGCGGAGATACCCATTCAATTTGGTAATCCAGGGCGATTAAGAGATCACCAATTATCAGCTTAAACTCAGCCGGGCTCATCTCGTGTAAATAGTGCCAGATCTGCCGCCAAGCTATTTCTTCGGCGTTTTCAACGGTTAATAATACGTTCTCACGCAGCAGTTTTTTTTCTTCACGTAATAACAAGGCGGCCTTGTAGATTTCTTCCGCATTTTTGATGTTCCTGCAGGCTGCCTTGCCTTCAACGGTAAGATACCAGCGATCCCGATGTTTAATTAACCAGCCAGCGTCTATAAGCGTATTGGTTGCCGTCCGTACGATTCTTTCGTATTGTGGTGTGAAAGTCGCTGGGATTAATGCGATTTCATCAACGCTTAAGTTCATTTTTCTTGGTACGTTACCCAGGACTTCCCTGATAGGCATACCATCGGATTTTGACCATAAAATCTGAAATACTACCCGTAAAAACTCTGATGTCCGTTTTGGCGTAGGCTCAATCATATCAATATATTATATGCTATTTCCGTTTTACATCTTTATTTATCGTGCTATTTTTTATAGCAAACGCATTTCAACTTTAATTGTCGCCAGTGCTATTTTCATCTTTATTATTTGAAAAAGAATATAATTTGCAACAACTCGTCACATAGTTTTGATGAAAGTTGTCTTCTCTCTGGAAGGCGGATAATAAGGATATTTTGGGACCTTTATGATGAACGAAAAAGAATTCTTGTATTTTATGGACACGCATGATTTTCAATATGAGCGTATCGAGCATCCACCTGTTTTCACCTGCGCAGAAGCAGAACAACACCGTCCGCAACGGCCGACGGTTAGCACCAAAAATTTATTTTTGTGCGACAAAAAGGGCAGGCGCTTTATCCTGGTTGTAACAGCTTGCGAAAAAACAATGAACCTGGCAAACCTGGCTGAACAGATTGGCGTTTCCAGCCTGCGTTTTGGTTCAGAGGAAAACCTCGAGCGCTTGCTCGGTGTAAAGCGCGGCGCGGTAACCATGATGGCATTGGTCAATGACAGTGCCCATCAGGTTGAGTTATGGATGGATAGTGAGATATGGAAAGACCAAATCTTTCAGAGCCACCCGCTAGTCAATACCGCCACGCTCTTGCTTTCGTGGGAAGCGCTTAGGCGCTTTTTCGAGGTTACGGGCCACAGTGTTAATCTATTAAAAACCTGATGCATTCCCATCATTGAATATGGTATTGATGAATAGATTGTGAGTCGACCGTCTTTTTTTTATATATCTCCACTTATTTCGCTCAATAGAAACCCATCGATTCGATTTATTGAAGAATTACGCAGCTTTGAATATGAAGGTGTAACGTAAGTCAATTGTCGGGCATACACTTCAGCGAAAGGTTCGAAAAGTGCTGCAATAAATCAATACTTTGTGTTTGATGGCGCCATCGTAATTTTATAACCTATCGTCATTAAGGAGAATGTTATGGAACAAAAAGCCGGTGCTCAGATCAGCCAGCGCGCATTCATTCAGTCGCTGGTAATTTTATTTTTGCTCATGATATTTGCTGGGGTGCTGACGCTGGTCATCCCAGCGGGAAAATTCGACCGGGTGCAAACGGATGGCCGCCTGGTTATTGATCCAAACTCATTCCGTTTTGTTGAGCGGCCTGATTATCCGGTCTGGCGCTGGTTTATTGCGCCCATCGAGGTGCTTGGAGCAGATGGCAGCCTGACGATCATCGTTATCATTATCTTTTTGATGTTTATTGGAGGCTCATTTGCGGTGTTGGAAAAAACTGGCATCATACGCGCCGCGCTAGGAAGGGTGGTGGCTCGTTTTGGTGCGCAGAAGTACACCCTGTTACTGGTTATTTCACTTGTATTTATGGCAATGGGTGCGTTTTTTGGCATTTTTGAAGAGATTGTTCCGCTTGTTCCTGTGATGATTGCCCTTTCTTATTCTCTTGGTTGGGATGCGTTGGTGGGTTTGGGTATGAGTATTCTTGCCACCAACCTTGGATTTTCCGCAGCCATCACCAACCCATTTACCATCGGCATTGCTCAACAACTTGCTGGCCTGCCGTTGTTCTCTGGTGCGGGGCTGCGCATTATTATATTTATTGTTATTTACGCCATATTTGCAGTATTTATCACCCGCTATGCGCGCAAAATAGAGCATAACCCATCTGCCTCACTGATATATGCTGAAAGCGTCCTGGAACGTCAAAAATACTCGGAAATTAACGCCCAAGTGGCCGATGACAACCCGCGCTTGGGTAGGGCCATGACCTTTTTTATCATCTGTCTGGTGTTCATACTGGTTGTGCTCTTCGCCGGGCCGTTTATACCGGCAATCTCAACCCTGGCTCTGCCGCTGGTGGGTTTGTTGTTTCTTCTGGCCGGTTTGGGAGCGGGGTGGCTTTCTGGAGCGGGCGGTAAGGCGGTGGGCAAGGGGCTGCTTGATGGTATCACCGGGATATTGCCCGGTATTCCGCTCATTTTGATGGCGGTCAGTATCAAGCATATTGTTCTCTCCGGTGGCATCATGGACACCATCTTGCACTCCGCATCTGAAGCCTTCAGTCAGGCCAGCCCGCTGGCCGCTGCCCTTATCATGTACGCATTGGCATTGGGAATTGAGTTTTTTGTTGCATCTGGGTCGGCCAAGGCCTTCTTAATGATGCCTATTCTTCTGCCGCTGGCCGACCTGATTGGCGTTACTCGTCAGACCGCTGTGTTGGCCTATTGTTTTGGAGATGGTTTTTCTAATCTGGCTTACCCAACTAACCCGGTCTTGCTGATTTGTCTTGGATTGACGGTGGTCAGTTATCCCAAGTGGATGCGTTGGACTGCCCAATTGTGGCTGTGGATTATCCTGGCGACGGTTGCATTTCTGGCAATTGCTGCCAGCATTCGTTTTGGACCTTTTTAGGGAGCGACATAGTGACTCTTTATCCGGAAACATATTCAGAATCTCGCAGTCGTTTTTTGGCCCAGGTGGATGGCATCCGATCACGCTGGCCGCGCGTATCGCTGTCACAGCACGCACTTAGCTTTGATCCTGCGCTGACCATTGATTGGATCGCTGCGCCTGCGGTAAAAACCCAGCATAATATTGTTATTTTCAGCATTGGGGAACATGGCGTGGAAGGTTACGTTGGTTCGGCCATGCAGCAAGTGTTCATTAACGAATTTCTTCCAAGCCTGAACCCTGATGACACTGGATTGTTGTTTATTCATGCTATCAACCCGTGGGGTATGGAGAATCGTGAGCGTAACAATAATAACAACATTGACCTAAATCGTAATTTTATTACCAATGACCAGTTTGATACCACTTTCAACCCCACATATGATCAATTGCGCAGCCTGATCGTTCCCCAGCGCCGCATTGATTCAATGGCTTTCGAGACTTTGCGCTTTTTTGCAAGCGTGATTGGCGCAATTGTTAAACACGGCATCCCGGCAATCAGGGAAGGTACTCTGATGGGTCAGTATCGTCATCCGCGCGGTGTTTATTTTGGTGGACAGACGGTTCAGGAAGAAACAGTGCTATTGATGGGATTGTTCGAACAGGCGATGGCGGACTATCAGAATATTGTCCATCTTGATATGCACACTGGTTACGGGCCGCGTTACCAGATGAGTCTGGTCAATTCCCCGCTTGATGAGCGCTCTTCGGCAGAATCATCCGCCCATTTTAACTATCCTTTGGTGGTCAAAACCAACCCGGAAGAGTTCTATACTATCAAGGGCGATATGATCAAATTTGAATATGAACTGCGTAATCAAAAATTTCCCGACAAAACACTCTACGCCACTGCTTTTGAATTTGGCACTTTTGGCGATGCGCTTCCGGCGCTGATACGCAGCTTGCGCGCCGAAGTATTTGATAACCAACTCAAAAATTTCGGCGCAAAAAATAAAGTGGTTGCCTCGCAAATCAGGCGCGAGTTTTGTGAATTATTCTATCCGGACGAAGCACGCTGGCGCGAAAAAGCTCTTACTGATGCGCGCCTGGCTATTCGCGGTATTCTCAAAGCGATGATCCCTTCAGCGATCATGGCCCAGCGGTAAGATTATTGATACGAGCTTGTGAAAGGGGCATTTGATGCTATTAGACGATGCCCCGACCAATTAATTATCAGGCCGGGACATCGTTGAGAAGTTTAGATCGGCATTTTCTTTGGGGCTACCATAATAGTGGTTTGACAGCCATCATGAAAGTGATGAGAACTGTTATGGCTACAATAGCGAAGCCAAGATACAGACCGTAGTTTGCCATGCGTTTATACTCCGGCGCATCAGCGCCAACGCTATTAACCAGCTTGATCTGTTTTTTGAGTAGTGGCGAGTACACGAATAATCCAAGCACGGCAACAACTGCATATAAAACAAGGGATGTCAAGATCCAGGGCGTGGTATATGAAAATCCATCCGAGGCTTCGGCATAACGAATCAATGCATCGCCGGTAAACAGAGCCAATATGTAAGCAGGATTCGCGATCCAATCATCCATCATTTTGATGGTGTGCAGTGTGAAGGCAATGGATTGTGGGTTTTTTCCAACCCGGAAAAGCCAGGGAAAATAGGTGATATTTGCACCGAGTGCGGTGATGGCGCACAGAATATGTACCCACAAAAGGATTGAATAAAGCATGTCGTACCTCCGGATTATAATTTATAGTGCAATTTTTGAAGCAGTGCCAGCGCTTACATCTCAGGTTCACTGCTCTGATAACGCCCAATTCTTTCGCATTACTCCAACAAAAAAAATAGCGACCGCCTTATTATAAGCTTCGCGCATGGATTTCGCCAAACCTGTGGAATAACTTGGGCATGGAATGTAAATCAACCATATTTTGATCAGGATGATTGTTTCGAATCATCAATTTCTTGAAAGGCAGCCTCAATTGCTTTTTTGCTGATGGTACGATACGCGGTTTGCAGGGCTGAATCCAACCCTGGCGCAGGCACGAAATTTGCCACGCCCAGCCTCCTGAGAAGAGGTATCTCTATCACGGGCGGTCGAATCGAAACAGAAAAGCCTTCCAAGGGGGCAGCGTAATCCCAAAAATGGGGCAACTGCTTTTCGAGCGGGATCACAACTTCAACTTCTTCCGTCTCATCCGGGGCTAGTTCCACCTCGTCCGCCCGGCGTTGACGCAGCGCTGCCATAACCTGTTCTTGCGTTCTTCCACGCAGGCGGAAAATTAAAAACGGGTCTTCATCGAAGCGCTCGCCCAGAATGTAATGTGTGGCTGCGATATGCTTGCATGGGTTAGAAGAATCGGGGCAGGAGCAGTCCGTTTTCAAATCACCCCGCCGTGCGGGGAACAGGCTGACTTTGGCCGCTTCAAAAGCAGATTCTATTTCTTGCGGCATCTCGCCGGCCAACAGTTGGGCCGAGAAAATGGCTTGTTCAGCCAGTATATCGATTACTTTATCCCACTCTGTCGCACTCAATGGCGAAACTTGAATTTTGATTTTATAAGGTGTACTGCGCGACCCCTGAACCCTGGCGGCGATACCATCCTTTGATTCCTCAATCGAAAGTACCTGGCCTTTGCGGGCGTAACTACGTCCTCGTGTCAACCGCCCCGAATCCACCAGGCGCTCCAAGGCCGCAATCCAGCGTTCAGCCCACCAGTTTTTGGCAAATGATCCGCGCTGACTTCGCGCCTTGATGCCATCAAGGGTTTTTCTCGGTTTGGTTGGTTTGAAGTATGTATCGTAAGGCATCATTGCTTCCGCAAACTGACGATTTTTCGCAGTTCATCCGTACTCATTTCGGTAATCCAATTTTCACCAGAACCCACCACTGCCTGCGCGAGGCCTTTCTTTGACTCGATCATGTCGTCAATCATTTCTTCCAATGTTCCGATGGTGACGAATTTATGTACCTGTACATTACGCTTTTGGCCGATGCGAAAGGCCCTGTCAGTGGCTTGATCTTCCACTGCAGGGTTCCACCAACGGTCAAAATGAAAAACGTGATTGGCGCGGGTCAGGTTCAAACCCGTCCCGCCTGCTTTGAGCGATAAAATAAACACTGGTGGTGCGTGCTCATCATCTTGGAAACGTTTCACCATCAGGTCGCGCGTCTTTGAAGGTGTGCCTCCGTGCAAAAATTGTGTTGCTGCGCCAAAGGCTCTTGGCAGATGGTTCGCCAGTATAGTTCCCATCTCGGCGAATTGGGTAAAAATCAATGCCCGGTCGCCTTCCGCCAGTATTTCCTCCAAGAGTTCGCCCATCCTTTCCAGTTTACCACTGCGTCCGTTAATTGCTGTGTCACCATCCTGGTGTAAATACTGCACCGGATGATTGCAAATCTGCTTGAGCTGCATCAGCATACTCAGCACCAACCCTCGGCGCTGTATGCCATCTTCTTCCTCAATCCGCTTCATCACATCTTGAACGACTGCCTCGTAAAGGGTTGCCTGTTCCTCGGTCAGTGTGCAGTACTCCTTCGTTTCCACCTTTTCGGGCAAATCTGTTATTACACGTGGGTCGGTTTTGACACGGCGTAAAATAAAAGGCGTTGTCAATTGTTTCAGTTGGGCCAGCGCTGTTTCATCGTGGTAGCGCTCAATTGGCAATGCAAAATTTTCCCGGAAGGATTTCCGCATGCCAAGATAGCCTGGATTCAGGAAGTGCATGATCGACCACAATTCAGAAAGACGGTTCTCCACTGGTGTACCGGTTAACGCGATGCGAAATTCAGCATCAATCTTGCGGATTGCCTGTGTCTGTTTTGTTTCAGGATTCTTGATATTTTGTGCTTCGTCTAAAATTACAGCCAGCCATCGGATGGATTGGATGGATTCTGCATCTAAGCGCGCCATGGGATAACTGGTCAGTACCACATCCTGGTTTTTGATTGCTTCGCGGAATTCTACGCCTTTGAGTCTGTCTGTGCCGCGATGAGTATAGGTCAATAATCCGGGCGCGAATTTGCCGATTTCCCGTTCCCAGTTGGTTACTACCGATGTTGGGGCGATCAGCAATGTTGGGGCAGTTCTACCCATCTGCCCTTGGATTTCTTTCTCGTGGAGCAGCAACGATATTGTCTGGATGGTTTTGCCCAGCCCCATATCATCTGCCAGGCAGGCTCCCAGCCCCCAGCGTCGTAAAAATATCAGCCAGGAATAGCCATATTTTTGATATGGGCGTAGCTGGGCCAACAACCCATCGGGCTGTGGCAGCTCTTCCAGCTTTTCTGATTGTGAAAAGCGTTCCAACCACTCTGCCAGCCAGCCATCAGTGTCGACAGAATCAATCGGTAGTCCCCCTGCGGATGTTTCACCACCAAATCCCATCCGCATTGCTTCGAGCAGGCTCATCTCTCCTGTGAGTTTTTGTCCATTCCAAAATTTTATTGCCGATTCGATTTGTTCAGCGTCAAGTGTCACCCACTGCCCGCGTATTTGCACCAACGGCGATTTTAACTTTGCCAGTGCTTTAAACTCGACCTCGGTCAACTCTGTTTCGCCGAGGGATAGTTTCCACTCGTAGCTAACCAAATTGTCCATTGTCATTTTGCCAGGCGTGAGGTTCTCATTTTTGGATTTCATTTTGACCCTGACACCTACCCTCGCCCCCCTCTTGTTCCACCAGGGTGGAATGAGAATTCCAAAGCCAGCGCCCTCCAGAAGTGGGGCAGCTTCGCGTAAAAAGGCGTAAGCGCCGTTGGTATCAACGGCCAGTTCAGTGGGGCGTTTACTTCTCAGGCTCTCAGTGATAGGCGAAAATAGTCTTGCTGCGTATCCCAAACCTGCCAGTAATTTTTCCTGCGGTAGTTCAAAGCGATGGCCAAGATGAGTGAGAACGCTGCTGGTCTTTTTCCACACTTCTTCGGCAGGTATCAGCAGGCTGGGATCATCCCTGGCCTGAAGTAGATAATGTAGCTGCCAGGATTCGTTTTGCAAGGCAGGCGATTCCAACCGAAAGGTAATCCGAAAGGCTGCATCGCCGGCAATGTGAAGGTTGCGCATCCAGGCGCGATGGCTGGATGCGAGTCCTACCATCTGATTGGATGTAAGTTTAATGGAGGTATCTGAACTAAAAAGCGCTTCTAGCCAACGGTGGGCGGGTGTGTCGTCTGTGCCGTAAAACTGTGGGGCGGATGGTTTGCCCCAGGTACGGGCTAGCGAGTCGCAAAAGGTGTTGAGAAAACTGGTTAAGATATTCTTGGGGGAGATTTCCGGGTGTTCGGCGCGGCAGATCGCCGGCATTGCTGCGGTAAGCTGCGCGATCCTTGCTGCATCTTTGGGAGAATCCAGTACTGGTACCCAACGCGCATCTTTCCCGTGTATTGAGGGGACAAGTTTTTGCGCAGCCAGGGCCTCCAATACCAGGGCAGAAACCATGCTCCAATAGCCCAAACCTGTTGAAGGAGCATACGTTTCGTTCGCTTCAGGTTGGGCTTCGGAGAAGGTCTGCAAAATAGCAATTGCTTTTTCGGGTGGTAAAGAGACTCCGCTTATCAAAAAAGGAGCCAGTGTTGGGTTCTCAGTGTCAATCTTCCAATGATGAACGAGATTTGGGGAGGGAAGCGGAATTCCTTTAACAGCGGGTAGGAGCAGAGTGATGGTACGTGTTTCGCCGCCAAGCAGGGCATTTTGCTCTGCAATTCGCCTGACACAAAACGGATGCGTTTTTGGTTTTTGCTTTTGTGCCGTGCGTCCGCGTGAAGGGATGGGCGCGGTGGAATCATCTGATTCCGCCCAGAAAAACAGGCCGGTTGTATCAGGCGAGTAGTGTGCGTGGAGAATATTCATTCAGAATCTTGAATGGAAAATTTGGTTGGGTTGGATAGTTTACAGGCATGCCGTTCGATCATCTCAATTCGGTATTTTTTATGAATAAGCGCACATCAAATTCTACCCTGTTTTGGTCTTCAATCTGCATCTGTGGAACCAGAAATGGATTTTTTGGGGATGTTTCAGCGAGATGTGAACATCAAGAAGATATTAAAAAAAGCCAAGCTGCGATATTTAGTTAATCTTATCACAACTGGCTGAGGGCTTTTGGACTTTTGTCAATGCCGATATTGACAAATTATCTGGAAAACTTAACGGATGAATATCACTTTGTCAGTGCGAGTGTTGAGTCTGATGGATAAGTATGCGGGCGAACATGGTGAAACTCGTTGCGGGTTTGTCACCCAGTCGGCCATAGAATTTATTACCTTTCATGAAAGGGCTGCAAGGTAAACAGATTGGCCGCAGTTTCTTTCGAAGGAAGTAACGTATCGGCTGCCACCGAACATCCAGTTGATGCTGCCAATTTGCGATGAGCGCGATTATGGAAGTCAAACCCATCCGCAGCAAGGGTGATCACGAGTCTGTATTAGCGGTGGGTTTAAGCCAGGGCAATCTCCCCAAAACCGGGCAGGTTGCCAATTCCCTGTGATGGATCGAATTTACCACCCGTTGCCTCGAAAAATTAGAAACAGCCATTTTTTTAAATGAGATATACTATAATTTCATCTTCTAAGTACCCGGTAATATTTTATACCAAGGAGCGCCTCATGCCAGAAATAACCTCTGCCGAAAAAAACGGACACATTCGCCACATGGTCACCATCGAGCCCGATGAAAAGATCATGCTCTGCCGTTGCTATAAGTCTGAAAAATTTCCCATCTGTGACATCTCCCATGCCAAGTGTGAAGGTGAAGTCGGTCCCGTCATCGTTCAGGTTGCGCAGGCTGCCGCTGAAAAGAACGCCGACTGATTTGTTGATGGCCCACGTCGATAAAAAAACCACCTGCATGTTGGTTTTTTTATCGACGTTTTGGAAGTGAAATCGCTCATGGTTCTGTTAAATTTTGACAGGTTTTGTAAAATGCGATGAGCTATCTGTATGGCAGATAACCTGCAGGTAACGACTGAACAGGCAAAATTTATGGGGATTAATGACCGGGAAGTTGTTCAAGATGGCCATCACCGCGTCACCGTTGAAACTAACCAGCGCAGAGCGTTCAGCGTTGGAAAACCAGGGCGCAATTTCTGGATCGTGGGTGGTATCGGCATCCACCCACAAAAAGCGTAGGACGGGAATATCACCAGAGGCGCGGCGCAACAGTTGTTTGAGCCGCCAGCCAATTTACTCGGAACTGGTGCTGAGCAGCAGGAAGAGCGTTGGTTCAAAGCGGATTTTAATTGTCATAGGTTTCTCTGCTTTATTCGGGTTGTCATCGGAGAAGCGTGCTCTCCGTGACGTGGCGACCTCATAGATGGGTAAATCTCATCAAAAATCGCCACCGATTAGCAGAAGATTGCTTCAGGCGGAAGAACACCGCCTTCCAATGACACTTCGAAGATATAGATTCGTCCAACTTATCGTTGACTAATACAAATGGCGCGAATTTTCAGGGAGAATATTGCGAAAAGCACAGCTTAAAATGCCATGATTCAGCCAAAATCCTGGTGCTGCAATGGCGGCAGGCGCAAACCGGCAACACTAAAACGTTTCGGTTGTCAGGAAAATTAGGCTATGTGATTGAGGCAATGTTTGTGCCATAATACATAATTGGCGTCAGTACCGTGGGTTGTTGGCCGTAAAATTTGAGATGTGGGGGCGGCTCCATTGACTCGTACACAGCGTTGATGTTTCAGGAGAAGAACGATGCGCAATCAAAAAAGCCAAAACTTGCGTAAAAAACTGCTTGCGATGATCGGATTGGTGATGGTTGTTTGCCTGGTGGAATATTGCATGTACGCGCTTCCAAGCATCACCTACAATTCAAAACCAGTCCTTTCGTACTTTCAATCGCCGGTTACGACTCAACCTGAAACGGAAACTTCGGCGCTGGTTCCTTGTAATCTAATCCCGGCGACCGCGATAACTTTTATGGTTGAGCCGGTTACCTCGCCGACCAATGAGCTAAAGCAAGTGATTACAGTCAACTGGGGAGAAGTGACGATAATCACGGAGGCTGGCACATTTTATTTCAACAGTGATGATGTGAAAGAAATTCCGCTGCTTCCAAACACTGCGAATCATATTGAAGTAGTGGCAGAAGGGATAGCCAAGGATGAACGCTGCGCCTATAACGGTTATACACTCAGAGCAGTCGTGGATCGGACAGGCGCGCCTTTAACCATTATTCAAGGTGAACCGGTGACGGGTAAAGCGCAAAATTTAATCACCGCAGGGAACGCTTCCCAGTTAAAGGAATTGACATCTTTTTCACCAGATGCAGGCTTTGTGAATGATTTTATTTTATCCAATGCTGAGTTGGTCAGCGTTGGGGATGACAGCAAAGTATCGATCTGGAGCTTGGAGAGTGGAAAAGAGACCCGGCAAATCGATATGTCCAAAATCAGCGCGTTAGTGGTTGCAATGAATTCCGACCAGTCATTCATCGCTACCGGCGGTACGGTTTATAGCCCAGTCGTCCGTTTATGGAATAAGGCAACGGGAGCATGGACGCAACTAGGCAATCACCAGTCGTACCTCATGAGCCTTGGATTCAACCCCTCCGGCGTGCGGCTTGCTAGCGGCGGCGACGATAATTCTGTGATGATTTGGGATGTAAACAGCTCAAAATTATTATTGACTTTAACTGGGGATTCCCGTAAATTTATTTACAGTCTTGCCTGGGTGGATGAAGATACAATCGTTGCCGG
>CAIMZS010000068.1 GCA_903846015.1 uncultured Anaerolineae bacterium
CCATCAGTGGAAACCCTGAAGCTTTGATCGTGTACAGCAAGATCATGGAGCCCCTTTTCGAAGCCAGAGATGACGATTGGATTGACTCCGAAATAAGCAAGAGGCTAGGCCTGAAAACAGAGGAGATTTACCCGCTCTCGCCAAAACAACAGGTCTTCAACCAGATTGCCGGATCAATGGTCATCAAACCGGATGCTTCAGACTATGAAAAACTTGTCACCATTACCGCCGACGATATCGCCAGCCTGGGTGTAACAGGCGAACCCCAAATGGGCCGGATTTCGTATCAGGAATTCAAAGAAAAGGGTGTCTACCAAGTCGCCCGCGACCCCAAAGACAAACTCGGATATATCGCCAAAGCAGCCTTCCGTGCTGACCCGGTGAAAAATCCGTTGAAGACCGCGAGTGGAAAGCTTGAAATTTACTGCCCGACGCTTGCGGAAGTAATCAGCTCGTATGGATGGACAAAGATTTCTGCCATACCGAAGTACGCTCCTCCTCTCGAGGGCGTGGAAGATACATTTGCCGATTGGAAGCAGAACGTTAAGGGCGAGTTCCCACTCCAGCTGTTCACCATCCACTATGCGCGCAGATCGCATTCCACACTGGACAATGTGCTTTGGCTGCGTGAAGCATTCCCGCAAGAATTTATGATGAATACGTTGGATGCGGCCGCCCGTGGCATCAAAAATGGTGAGGCAGTCAAGGTTACGAGTAAGCATGGTACGGTAATTCGTCCAGCCCTGGTGACCGACAGAATCATGCCAGGTGTGACCACGCTTGGCGAAGGTGCCTGGGCTCAAATCGACGAACTCACCGGTTTTGATCTCGCAGGCGCTAGCAATTCACTGAATGGCGGCAACCCGACAGGTCAGGGCGTGCAAGCGTATAACTCCTGTATCGTTCAGGTGGAAAAATACGGCAAGCCCCTGCAATCTGATTCTAAGTGGCCTCAACGGATCATCTTCAAGGAGGCATAAAAATGGCAAAACAACTTGGTTTTTACTTTGACGCAAGTGGTTGCACCGGCTGTAAGGCCTGTGCCATCGCCTGTAAAGACCGCAGTGATCTGCCGGTTGGAATTAACTTCCGTAAGGTTTATCAGTACGGCGGCGGAAGTTGGGCGAACGACCCTCAAAACCCAGGCGTCGCGACCCCCAATAATATATTTGTGTATTCACTCTCTGCAGCCTGCATGCACTGCCAAGATCCGATTTGTGTTGAAGTCTGTCCGGTGTCTGCGATCACTAAAAGAGATGATGGCGTTGTGTTGATCGATAAAGAGCGCTGCATTGGCTGTCGGTATTGTGAATGGGCCTGTCCATACGGCGCTCCTCAATTCAACGAGGAGAAGGGTTATATGACGAAGTGTGACTTCTGTCAGGACCTGCAAGCCCAAGGTCAGAATCCGGTGTGTGTGGATGCCTGCGTGATGCGCGTTCTAAAATTCGGTGAGTTGGAAGAACTGAAAGCCGAATATGGCAATGTCGCAGCAATTGAGCCGCTGCCGATCGCTGAGCTGACATCACCTTCCCTGGTCATTACACCTCATAAGCATGCCCAGATAAGTGGTCAGGGAACTGGCCATATCCTGTCCGTTGAGGAGGGTTAAAATGAATATTCGAGAATGGGCGCTTCTAACCTTTACGATACTAGGGCAGTTAGCCGCCGGCATGATGCTTGTTTTGATGATCGTGCGTGCTTATGTCACCTCCAAGGTCGGGGTAGCAGAAGCCGACCGCATGACAGATATCCCGATGTTCATGGTCGTCCCGATCATGGGCCTGGCTCTGCTGGCATCGCTGTTACATTTGAATAACCTGGTGAACGTCGTCAAAGCAGTTCCGAACATGGGTTCTTCATGGTTGAGCCGCGAAGTAGTTCTCGCTGTGGCCTTCGCTGTTGTGGCTGTCGTCTATGTATTCCTGCAGTGGCGCAAGACCGGCTCGAACAGCTTGCGAAATGTCATAGGCTGGATTGGGGCGATAATCGGCATCGTACTGACTTGTTCCATGCCCATGGTTTACATGCTGCGCACAATACCGGTATGGAACACGCCGATGACCTTGATCACTTTTTGTGTGACTGCTCTGCTGCTGGGAACGTTGGGAGCCGCTGCTGCACTGGCGGTCAATTACTTCATCATCCAGAAGCAGGATTCGAAGGCTTCCGCTAAGCAATTGGAACTTCTGCGTGATGTTATTCAAAGCACCACAATCGCTGCGATCATTCTCCTGGGAGTGGAATTTCTGGTGCTGCCGTTGTATATGGCATACCTGGGAACTTCTGCCCTGGAAAGTCTGAAGTTGATGACGGGCACCTATGGCACCGTATTGGTAATCCGCCTGCTGTTGGTCTTCGGCGGCGCAGGTGTACTGGGAACCTATCTTTTCCGCACGGCTTCATCTGCTGGTAAAGAAAGGCTGATGGCTACCCTGGTCTACAGCGTTTTTGTCCTGGTATTGGTTGGAGAAGTGATGGGGCGTTTCTTATTCTACGCGACAAACTTGCGAGTTGGTCTGTAGCGGGAAATGGATTGAAAAGTTGTGGGGCGGGCGTGAATTATCACCCGCCCCACAACTTTCTATAAGGCTGACGAGAAATGAAACGCGTCTACTTGCTCCTTCTGATGGTTGGTTTGTTTTCAATCGCTTTGCCATTGAGAGGAGTGAGTGCACGTGTCTTGTCCGATGACCCGGTTCGTGTAATTTCGTTATTGCCGGTCGGGGATGAAAAGGCTTTTACTGTCGCTTTTTTAAAGGACGGTAACCAGTTGATAGTAGGGGCATCCGCAGGGATAGTTCTGTTTAATACAAAGAAGCCGGCCAAGCTCCTGTACACTCCGCATGACTGTAGAGTATGCCACCATCCCGCAACAAGTACCAAACCGCCAGCGATAGTGGAGGTAAGATGTGAATTGGCGTCTGCATTTCAGCCTGCAGGAGCAGCCCCAACGCCACCGGTATGGAAACCTGGTCCGGCAGAACAATTTTGGAGTACTCTGGAAGTATTAGGGATCAATATGGCTCAGTTGGTGACCTTTGTCACCTAAGTTGTTGCTTGTTCGTCACTGGTCATTCCACCCTGGTTTACATTAAAATGGTGCCTGAAGTATCGCAAAAATCTTGGAGAAGAAAATGAATAATACTGATTGGAAAGTAACCCTGATGGGAGAGATGCTCTTACTGGGAGTATTGAGCACAACTATACGATCAGATCCGCAGTTGGATTGGTTTCAATCGTTAATTGATGAGGATATTTTTTCTGAATTGCCCCTGGAAAGCAATGACCCGGATCTTGAAGCCGGCCTGCAGCTTTTACAGGCCTGGGCTACGGAATACAAAGAGAGTATCTCCCCAGAGCAACTCATAGATATAAAATCAGATTACATGCGACTATTTGTAGGCGTGGGAAAGCCAATCGCCCCCCCGTGGGAATCTGTTTACTTTAACGAAGATGGCATGATCTTCCAGCAGCAAACTCTCGATGTTCGCGAGTGGTATCGCCGCTTTGGAGTCGAATCGGAAAAAATCCTGCAGGAACCTGACGACCATGTTGGTTTGGAACTTTCCTTCCTTGCCTACCTCGCCAAACTTGGTCTGCAAGCCCTGGAAGAGAACGATGAAACAAGGTTTGAACAACTTTTGCAGGCACAACGCCAGTTTATTTCTGAACACCCGTTGAAATGGGTGCCAGGTTGGTGCAAATTAGTAGAAGATAACGCCAGAACAGATTTCTATCGTGGTCTGGCAAAACTGATTCGCGGCAGCTTGATTTCTTTGGCCGGAAATTTTGGAGTACAGGTCACAGAGATAAAATCTCTATGAGTCTGTTTGATGCCGCAGAACGGTTTGCTTCGATTGACCGTTCGCAGGTAGTTTTTAATTCCAAGCACTGCCTGCATTCACAAGATCAACGTTCAGGCTGTGCAGTTTGTTTTGAGGTGTGCCCGGTCAATGCGATCACCCCTGGGAAGCCGCCGGTCCTGGTTATTGAGTCTTGCCAGGCATGCCTGGCTTGCATTCCGGTCTGCCCGGTGGGTGCATTTCGTGCGGATGATGATGTTTCATCTTTGTTGAATTGTGCCACGCATGTGGAAGGGCTGGGCATTGAATTAATTTGCGGGCTTCACCCTCGGCCAGCGACGAGCGAAAATTCTGAAAACATTGGGATTCGCCTCCATGGATGTCTCGCGGGTTTGGGCAGCGGCGCATATTTAACACTTTCTGCGCTTGGCCAGGACCGCGTGTTTCTACGCATGGATGCTTGTGGTGAATGCAAGTGGGGAAGGCTGGCAGGAGAAATTAAATGCCAGGCAGAACGGGCCAATCGTTTCTTGAGTACATGGAATAAGGTTGATAGTGTGGTTTGCGTCAGCCAAATCGATGCGCAGGTTGAGCGCCCGGTTTGGGATGTGAAAAACCCGCCGCTTTCTCGTCGGGATCTGTTCCGCATGTTGGGCCGTCAGGGCCAGGTGGCGATGGCACGTGCCATGGAAAATGGCGTGACGACCTCCAAACGTCAGCCGGGGCGCGACCGGATGAGATTGTTATCTGCGGTATCTCACCTGCCAGGACATTCATCGGGTTCAGCTCTCAGCTTGGATGGATTTGATTTCGCCGGATTGAGCATCTCTGATGACTGCACTGCCTGTGGGGCGTGCGCCAAAGCCTGTCCAACTGAGGCTTTGCGATTTGAAAAGAACCAGGATGAAACAGCCTTTAAGTTTACTTTTTCGCCGCAAAACTGCATCGGTTGCGAACTGTGCTTACATGTTTGTGCGCCGGCGGCGATCACGCTTGAACATGATCCGGCTTTCGAAAGCGTTTTTGGCGCCAAAGAACCGCTCATGGTAAATGCCGGTGAACTGATCCGTTGTGAAAGGTGCAGGGCGATCATGGCAACCAGATCAGGTTCGCGTGTGTGCGTACTATGCGAGTATCGCCGTAAACACCCTTTTGGATCCATGCTGCCCGGAGAGTTTAATTCTCAAAAAGTAAAAGCAGCAAAGGAGTTGCATTCATGATCATGGATGTTACGGAATTTAGCTTACCTGAAATCAAAAACCCCGTTTTGCGTTGCTACGCTGAAAAATATGTCAGCATCTACCAGGATTTTTTGGCTCAAATAGGGCAGTTGGGCCTTGATATGGAAATAGAAGATACGACTGAGCAAGTTGCGGAAAAGATGGATGCTTTCCGCGAAAAAGGCGCGTTCATTCGGAATGACGGCAAGAGTATTTATGTCAACCGGCTTTCATCATCCTGCCTGGCTTGCCAGACAGGGGTTGGTAGTACAACATTTTTTATCTCTCTAAAATGCCATCGGGATTGTTTCTATTGTTTTAACCCAAACCAAGAGGACTACGAGCACCACCAACAACATACTCGTGACACAATTGCGGAATTAGATGCTTTGCGCGCATCATCCCAACAGACGCGGCATGTGGCATTAACCGGTGGCGAGCCTCTTCTATTTAAAACAGAGACCTTTAAATTCTTTGAACATACGCGCCAGTTATTTCCAGCGGCGCATACACGTTTGTACACTAGCGGTGATCATATTGATTGTGAGACGCTTGAGGCTTTGCAGAAGGCAGGATTGAAAGAAATTCGTTTCAGCATTCGCATGCATGATCTTGCCAGCGGTCATCTCCAAACCTACGACAAGATAGCTCTGGCCCGGGAATATATTCCGAATGTAATGGTGGAAATGCCAGTTTTGCCGGGTACACTGCTGGAAATGAAACAAGTGCTGACTGAGCTTGACCGGTTAGGTATTTTTGGAATAAATTTATTGGAATTCTGTTTCCCTTTGAATAATGCCGAGGCTTTTCGGGCGAAGAATTACAAGATTAAAGCTCGACCGTTCCGTGTGCTTTACGATTATTGGTATGCAGGTGGGTTACCAATCGCGGGCAGTGAGACAGTTTGTCTTGATTTGATTGATTTTGCCATGGAATCAGGGTTGAATCTTGGTGTGCATTATTGCTCGCTGGAAAACAAGCATACGGGCCAGATTTACCAGCAGAATCGCGGAAATCATTTGCCAAAGCGGGTGTGTTTTTCGCAGAAGGATTATTTCCTGAAAACCGCCAAAGTGTTTGGTGATGATATTCGGGCTGTTCAAAAAGTCTTTGACAAAGCGGATTATCGTGATTATGTTGTGAATAGTCAAAATAATTACCTGGAATTCCATGTCACCCAGGTTAGCAGTCTGAAAAAATTGGATGTTGAAATCGGCATATCCAGTAACGTGATCGAAATGCGTGAAGACGAACAGGTAATTCGAGAATTAAAAGTGGATGTAACGACGCCACAGACTTTCCGTTTTTCAAAAGACATTTGATGTAATCCGTGCGATTTGCAAAGCAGATCGAGCAGGATCAGGAGAATAAAGTATGTTTGGATTTGGCATCACGGAACTGATCATCGTGCTCGTAATCATCATCCTGCTCTTCGGTGTAGGACGCATCGGCAAGATCGCAGGTGAGTTGGGCAAGGGTGTGCATGATTTCCAAAATGCGTTCAAAGGGGCCCCTGAAAAAGATGACCCGAAGGAAAATAAAGGGTAAGGTTTCATCGTGAAAAAAAATGTGACCATCCCCGAAAAACGTAAAAGCAGGTGGGGACGTTTTCTGCAAGCCTTTGGCCGCGCTCATCGCAAGGCAAGTGTGCAGATGGAAAGCTCTGTGCCCCTTCTGCAGCATCTTAATGAATTCCGGGTCAGGATCTTTAAAGCATTTTTTGCCTTGATCATCACAACCGGGATCAGCTTTGCCTTTTCTGAGCAGTTAATTGAATACCTGGCTCAACCAATCGGTGGGATCACGAAACTGGTCTCGATTGAATTGACTGAGAATATTGCCATTTTCATGAAAGTTTCACTTCTGGGTGGTTTTGTTATGGCAATGCCAGTGATCGTATACCAGATCGTGGCTTTTATCTTGCCTGGTCTAAAACGTAGTGAGAAGATTTGGCTGCTTGTCATGGTACCTTTTGCTGCCATTCTGTTTGCTGGTGGGGTGGCGTTTACCTGGTTTGTGATGCTACCCACAGCAGTGCCTTTTCTGGCTGGCTTTCTTGGTATTACCACGCAGGTGCGACCGGAAAATTATTTTAACTTCATCACAAACCTGATGTTCTGGATCGGGATCTGTTTTGAAATGCCGCTGGTGATCTTATTTATGGCCAAGCTTAAGTTTATAACGGCAAGACAGTTGGCCAGTGGTTGGCGTTATGCTGTGGTGATAATGGCAATTATAGCCGCGGCTGTCACTCCCACTGTGGATCCAATCAATATGGGGTTGGTCATGGCGCCATTAAGCGGGCTCTATGTGATCAGTGTTATTTTGGCCGCAATAGTTAATCGAGGCTGATATGAATATTTTTGGCATAGGTGAAAACGAACTGCTGGTCATCCTGTTGTTGGCAGGTATCGTGCTTGGCCCCGAGAGGCTGGTACGCTCGGCACGGGAGATTGGCAAGTTTGTGCGTAACGCAAAAGCTTATATCACATCACTATCAGGTGAACTTAAAGCCGAACTGGATATCCTGGATGATTTGGACAAAATCAAAAAGGATTTATTGAAATAACCCCGGTTGCTGACCGGGTGAAGCAGTTTTTATGAAGTTGGTCAACGGGTACACGGCGATTTATTGCCGCGTACCCGTTTCTATTCGCCTCACCCACAAGGATGAGGCGAAATAGTACCCAAAATCATGATGTCAGGAACGGAAAAAATGGTTATGATAAGGTAAGAATGAATTTCACGAAGTGAGATCCAATCTAAATAACAAAACTCCGATTCATTTTTCCTAAAGCAGCATGCCAGGGCAGAATGAGCAGCCACCCCCATGATCACATGAAATGATCAGGAGCATGGCAAGGGTTTTTCTGGAAACAGGAAAGCCTCCCGACATCCCGTTTGCCATGGGATGAACTTGGAAAGGAGCTGCTATCAGGTCTTCTTGATGCTGCCTCCTATCCGTGAGCCAGCATTTGTTTTTTAAGGAGCCACGATGGAAGATTTGCAGCAATTTCTCGAGGATTCTTCACGTCATCATAATCATCTTTGTCCGCGCCAGATACTGGGCATTCGCCTTGGACTGATGGGTATTCGCCAGCTTCAGATCGAGCCGAATCGCGGCAGTAAGCGCCTCCTGATCATTTCGGAGACGGATGGCTGTTTTGTGGACGGTATCATTGCCGTCACAGGCTGTACGGTTGGGCACCGTACGCTCAGGATCGAGGATTATGGTAAAACCGCCGCAACTTTTGTGGATACAAAAACTGGACGCGCTGTGCGGGTTGCGCCGAGCCTGGATATTCGTGAGCGTACTTACGCATTTGTGCCCGGGGAAAGCCGTCATTACTTTGCCCAAATGCAGGCTTACCAGGTAATGCCCGATGAAGTCATGTTTACAGCCCAGGCGGTGATTTTGAACGTTTCCATCGAGCAAATTGTTTCACGCCCTGGGCAGCGCCTGGAGTGTGATGTGTGCGGTGAAGAAATCATGAATGAGCGCGAAATTCATGAGAATGGTTTGACACTCTGTGTGACCTGCGCACATGGTGGCTATTACACTGCTGCCAAAAGCGTCCTGGTCCAGTACGCGGTTGAACAGGTTAATGCGGCATGAAATTAACTGTCAGGCTCTTTGCGCCGCTAAAAGCCAGTGCACAGACTGATCAGCTTAAAATGATCCGCTCACTGTGAAGGATTTGTTTGCCGAAACCAGTATATTCAAAAACCTGAGCTAGAATCGGCTTTGAAATCGGCACTGGTGGCGGTCAACGATGAATTTTATTTTTCGGAACAGGTTATCGCTGCCAACGATGAGATCGCGTTCTTTTCACCGGTCAGTGGAGGCTAGACAAGCATGCCGTCTTTATATTTATTCATCCCTTTAATTGCTTTTTTCTACTCCAGTGTGGGGTTTGGGGGCGCAACCGGATATCTGGCAGTCATGAGTCTGTTTGGGGTTGAGCCACAGGTCATGGCCAGCACTGCATTGATCTTGAATGTGATGGTTGCAGGTACTTCCTTCAGCACTTATTTTCGAGCCGGACACATGCGTCGGGATCTGCTGCTGCCCTTTATCACCACATCGGTGCCCGCGGCTTTTATAGGCGGCTTCTTTAAACTCAGCGACCAGATGTATTTGATCGTTTTATATGCTGTGCTGACTTTCGTAGCCATCCGCCTTTTGTTTTTTAGTAAAAAACAGGATGAAATTGGAACTCATAACCCGGTGCCATTCTGGTATGGGGTCATGATTGGCCTGGTTATTGGTTTACTTTCCGGGATGGTTGGCATTGGTGGTGGAATTTTTCTTTCGCCCATTATTCTGTATGCGGGCTGGGGAAACTCGAAGCAGGCAGCTACGGTTGCCGCGGCCTTTATCGTCCTGAATTCCATTAGCGGATTGTTTGGACGGCTGCTGGGATCAACCTTGACCTTGAACACATTCAGCCTGTCATTAGTGCCATTGGGTGTGTTGAGTGCGCTTGCTGGCAGCTGGTATGGCGCACGGCGTTTCAGTAACCTGAATCTACGGCGTGTGCTTGGTGTGGCCATGTCTTTTGCTGTCTCGAACTTCTGGCTCACCTTTTGGAGATAACCTGTCCGCGATTTTTGCGTACGCGGCAGTAAAATTTTTGAGAAATACATAATCTTGGGAAAAACCTATGCTGACTGACTCATTCGGACGCACCATCAATTACTTGCGCATCTCGGTTACCGATCGTTGTAATCTGCGCTGCGTTTATTGTTTGCCGGGCGAAGGTGTCCATTGGCAGGCAAAAGAAGATCAACTTACCGCCGAAGAAATTGTCCGTGTTACAACCAGCATGGCCCAGGTCGGGTTGACACGCGTGCGTCTAACGGGCGGCGAGCCGCTTGTCCGGGCAGATATCGTTGAAATTGTCGCGCGCCTGGCCTGCATTCCTGGTATTCAGGAAGTGAGCCTGACGACGAATGCCATGCTGTTGGAGAAGCTTGCGCAGCCCCTGGCCGATGCCGGGCTGACGCGCGTGAACATCAGCCTGGATACCTTGGATCCAGATAAGTTCAGCCGGATCACGCGTGGTGGTGTGATTGATCGCGTCTGGCGTGGGATTGCGGCTGCCGAAAGTGCGCATCTGGGGCCGATCAAGCTAAATACTGTTGTGGTAAATGGCCTGAATTCGGATGAAATTTCCATCCTGGCACGTTTGTCCATTGAAAATCCCTGGCATATCCGGTTTATTGAATTGATGCCGGTTGGTAACCAACAGGATTGGGGCGCCGGTTTCCCGATGACCTCTGAGCGTTACGTCCCGGTTCAGGAAATGCAGGCCCGGCTCAGTTTTTATCATCTCGAACCGGTAGAATCCCCGGTGGGGAATGGGCCGGCACGCACCTTTCGAATCCCGGGCGCTTTGGGCACAGTCGGTTTTATTTCTCCCCTGGGCGAACATTTTTGCCAGAACTGCAATCGCCTGCGTCTGACGGCGGATGGTTTTTTGCGCCCCTGCCTGTTGCTGGATGGTGAAATCAATGTCCGGGAAGCTTTACGCACAAACCAACCTGTTCTGGCTTTGATCCAACAGGCTGTCAACGCAAAACCGAAGGGGCATGAGCTATTTATGCAGCATTATCCCGAATCTCGCCGGATGGCGCAGATCGGAGGCTGACGATCATTGTTCTCTGGGAATTAGCGTGGTAAAAAAACATTGGACGCGGACGAGCGCGGATATTTTAAAGCTGAATTTGCCAAGAAATGAGCATGCACAAAGCCTGGCTCACGTGTCTGAACCGGTCTCGTGCGGGAACCGGGACTGTTGCAAAGGGCGTAATAAAGAGCTTTTTTAAGGGGAAATGTATTCGTCAAGGAAGGGGTGTGCTGCCCCATTTTCAGTCGTTCGATCAACACAACATTCGTACAAAATTAAGATATCTGACACTATTTATCAGGTGTCTTTTTATGCTACACTACATTATTGCCGGAGGATATTCCCCAATCCAGACCAAGAAATGGCGCTTGATTTGTTTTTTGTGGATATGCAGGTCTTACCAAAAAGGAAACGATCATGACCGAAGAATATTATGCAGAAAGCATTTCTACCGAGGAAATTGAAGACCTGGTGATGGAAGTTCTGCGAAAATTCAGCAGACCTTATCCGCAGGATATTACTGACCAGGTTTTTCTGGCGATTGAAAATGATGACAACAAACGAAGACGGTACACGATATTTGCCGGTCAAGATAAAGAAGGCACCACGAATGCCTGGATTGGCAAGATGGTGAAGGAACATACCCGTCTGAAGGTAAAGGGGACTTGCTCAAACCCTAAAAGCAGCCTGATCAAAACGTACTCCATTTTGGGAAACTGATTTGGGTGCGTTTCATTTGAGTTATTACCACCGTCCCATGATTTGCTTAAGAAAATCTTGGCTCTCTGGGAATTAGCGTGTTAAAAACCATTGGACGCGGACGAGAGCCTCGTGCTGGAACCGGGACTATCGCAAAAACCTTTTAACCACAAAGGCCACGAAGAGCACGAAGGAAATTCAAGGATATTTTAAGAAATATTATCCTTTTTCGCCTCGTGCTGGAACTGGGAATAGCGCGGATTATCTTAAAAAAGTAAAACTAAAATCGCACGTCCTTTGGTGCTTTTGTCGTAAAAAGGCCTTTTATGCAGGAGTGTTATCGCTATAATTTCATAAAAATCGGTTTTTAAGACTGTGTCCAACGTAAGTGACACAAAAGGAAACCCACCTCGATGAACTATGTCGAATTAAAACAGGAACATCCGGAATTATTTTCCAATCAGGATGCCGGGATTAAGATTATCCTGGATGAGCAAATCATTGGCGATTGGCAGGTTGAATACCGCAAAAAGCTGATGGAAGCTGGCGACCCGCTTGATTGGGCGGATATCGGTGTCGTCTACCAGGATCCATATTTGATACTGGCGCGCGACCTGGTTCAGTTTCCGAATGGTTACCTGGGCTCGTATATCCGGTCTTATAGTCCAAAAACACTCATGGGTGGTAAGCCGGTTGCCATTTTACCTGTCCTGGCAGGCCAGGTACTGCTCTTGCATATTTTCCGGCATGCCACTCGTCGATGGCATTACGAACTTCCGCGTGGTTATGGTGAAGGTCGCCTCAGTGCTGAGGACAATGCCCGAAAAGAACTTGCTGAAGAAACTGGCTGGCATTCAGCAGAAATGTTACCGCTGGGTGAGCTTCATGAAAATACTGGGAGAGAAGGTCTGCCGGTTTACCTGTTTCTGGCCCGGCTGTCTGAATCCCAGCGTCCTATGGAAGACAAACCGGTCGAAGAAGAAGGCATTGACCGCATCCAATATACACCCATGCCTGAATTCGAAAGTATGATTCGCGATCAAATCATTACAGATGGTTTTACAATAGCAGCCTATACCAGGGCACGATTAAAAGGATACATCTAGCCACTGATTCTTCGCCTGCCGTGATGATCTTGCAGGGTGTCCTTCGGGGATCATTAAAAGCAAGACTCAACCCTTCATCGCCAGGGTCTGCAATCCGGGTGCGCCGATAATGCCAATAACGTTTCTGGGCAAATCGTGCGCAGCGAAAAACAGGAACTGTTTTCCGGAGGAGAATTTCACACCACCCTTGCTGCGCGATACAATATTTTTATGAATAGAAATATCGCGAAGGTTTATAAAAAGACCAGGCTCGACCAGCAGGGGCATGACTTTGCCTTTTGGCAAACATGCTCCTATCAAGAACGTATCGCTGCGTTGGAAGATATCCGCCGCGAATACAATGACTGGGAACGATTCTCCCGGAAGGAAGCCGGCAATGTTCAGCCAGGATTTCAAAGAGTTTATCGAATCGTTAAACGCTAACCATGTACGCTATCTGGTTGTAGGTGGTTACGCGGTCGCGCTTCACGGTCACCCGCGTTATACCAAAGACCTGGAAATATGGGTGGAATGCAACCTACAAAACGCGCAGGCACTGATAAAGGCGCTGTCACAATTTGGCATGGGTTCACTTGGATTATCAGAGCAGGATTTTTTGACACCCGACCAGGTTGTACAGCTCGGATATCCGCCTGAAAAAATAGATATTCTGGTTTCAATTTCGGGGGTTGAATTTACCGAATGTTTTTCCAAAAGGGTGGAAGTTTCGCTGGATGGAGTAGTAGTAAGCTTTATTGATCTTGAACATTTGAAACTGAACAAAAAAGCTTCCGGACGCATGCAAGATCTGGCAGATTTAGAAAACCTGGAATAAACGCAAAAAAACTGACCCCGACCTGAAAAACCGCACGTGTCTGATTAACCATAACCAATCAGAGATAAACAACGATGCTTAAAATTCCCATTCAGCCACGTTCATCCCTGGGGAAAAATGCTATCCATACGCAGCCCATTTTAATTCTTCAAAGCTCTGAAACCTTCTTGTTCCTTCGCCTGCCCTGACGATCTTGCAGGGTGGGACTTCGTGAATCATTAATGATTCCATTGCGAAAACCTTTTAACCACAAGGACACGAAGATCACGAAGGAAATTCAGGGATTTTTTAGGAAATTAATGGCGCATGTGGGTTTTTAGGAATTGGCCGGTGTAGCTGCCTTCCACCTGCATGATGTCTTCGGGGATGCCTTCGGCGACCAGCAGGCCGCCGCGGTCACCACCCTCGGGGCCGAGGTCGATGACCCAATCGGCTACTTTGATGATGTCGAGGTTGTGTTCGATGATCAGGACCGAGTTGCCGGCATCGACCAGGCGTTGGAGCACTTCGATCAGCTTGTGGACATCGGCGGCGTGCAGGCCAACCGATGGTTCATCCAGCACGTACAGGGTGCGGCCGGTGGCGCGGCGGGATAATTCCTTGGCCAGTTTGACGCGCTGGGCTTCGCCGCCCGAGAGGGTGGTGGCGGGTTGGCCGATTTTGACATAACCCAGGCCGACTTCTTGCAGCAGGCCAAGTTTGTTGACCATGTTGGGGAAGGCCGAAAACAGGCTGACGCCTTCTTCCACGGTCGTATCGAGCACGTCGGCGATGGATTTGCCTTTGAAGTGCACCTGCAGGGTTTCACGGTTGAAACGGGTGCCGTGACATACGTCGCAGGGTACGTAAATATCGGGCAGAAATTGCATCTCGATACGCAGCATGCCCTGGCCCTGGCAGGCCTCGCAGCGCCCGCCGTGTACGTTAAAGGAGAAGCGCCCGGGTTTGTAGCCGCGCACCTTGCTTTCCGATAATTCTGCGAAGAGTTTGCGGATCTCATCAAACAGGCCGGTGTAGGTGCCGGGGTTGGAGCGCGGGGTGCGTCCGATCGGCGATTGGTCGATGTCGATGATTTTGTCGAGGTGTTCGATGCCATCGATGCGGGTATGTTCGCCCGGTGAGGTGCGCGCACCGTTCAGTTTGGCGGCCAGGGCGCTGTAGAGGATATCGGTCATCAGGGTGGATTTGCCTGAGCCGGAGACGCCGGTGATGCAGACCAGTTTGCCGAGTGGCAGCGAGACGGTGATGTCTTTCAGGTTGTTGGCGCGCGCGCCGACGATGGTGAGCAGCTTGCCGTTTCCGGCGCGGCGTTCGGCGGGGATGGGTACGCTCAGCCGGCCGGAGAGGTAGGCGCCGGTCAACGAGCGCGGGTGAACCAGGATCTGTTCGGGGGTGCCTTCGGCCATGATCTCGCCACCGTGCGCTCCAGCCGCCGGGCCGAGGTCGATGATCCAATCGGCGGTGCGGATGGTTTCGTCGTCGTGTTCGACGACCAGGACGGTGTTGCCCAGATCACGCAGGCCTTTGAGGGTGGTGAGCAGGCGGTCGTTGTCGCGCGGGTGCAGGCCAATGGATGGCTCATCCAGGACGTACAACACGCCCACCAGGCGCGAACCGACCTGGGTCGCCAGCCTGATGCGCTGGGCTTCACCGCCGGACAGGGTGGCGGCGGAGCGGTGCAGGGTCAGGTAGTCAAGACCGACGTTGACCAGGAAGCCAAGCCGCGAGGTGATTTCTTTCAGGATGCGTTCAGAAATGGCAACCTGGCGGGTGTTGAGCGGTGTGTTACTGCTGCATAATAACTCAGCCCATGCCAGTGAGCGGATGATGGGCCATTCGGTGATCTGCAGGATGTTGGCATCCGCGACGGTGACCGCCAGGGCCTCGGGGCGCAGGCGTTTTCCGGCGCAGGTGGGGCAGGGGCGGTCGGACATATATTCCGAGATTTTTGTGCGGATAAATTCCGAGTTGGTTTCGCGGTAGCGGCGTTCCAGGTTGCCGATCATGCCTTCAAAGGCGGCGTCAAAAGTGGCCGAGCGGCCTTCGCGGTTATGATAATGAACGCGCACCTTTTCACCCTTGGTGCCGCGCAGCACCAAATCCTGTTGTTCGGGTGTCAATTGATGGAAGGGTTTGTTCATATCGATGTGATAGTGATGCGACATGGCTTCCAGCATTTGCCAGTAGTAGCCCGGGTTGCCATCCTCGCGGACGTTGTTCCATTCCATGGCGATCAGGGCACCATCTGAGAGCGATTTTTCGCGGTCGATCACGCGCTCGGGGTCGATCTCCAGCTTGGAGCCCAGGCCCTGGCAGTCCGGGCAGGCGCCGTGCGGGGTGTTGAAGGAAAAGGTGCGCGGTTCGATCTCGGGCAGCGAGATGCCATGCTCAGGGCAGGAGAGGTTTTCGGAGAAAAACAGGTCAGTGGGAGCCGGATCAGCGGCTGGGGCGTCGTCCGGGGATTCGGCAGGTTGGGCGGCTGGCTTTCGTTTTTCGACCAATTGGACGGTGACATAGCCTTCGCCGAACTTGAGGGCAGTTTCGACCGAATCGGTCAGGCGGGTGCGGGCTGCTTTTTCTTCTTCTGCGTTGGTGGGGCGGTTAATGATCAGGCGGTCTACCACGGCTTCGATGGTATGGATCTTGTAACGATCCAGGTTGATCTCGTCATCGAGGTTATAGGCCTGTCCATCCACGCGGGCGCGGGTAAAACCAGCCTTGCGGACCTCTTCAAAGACAGCCTGGTAGGTGCCTTTGCGACCGCGCACAACCGGGGCGAGTACCATGATGCGCGAACCATCCGGCAGGTTTTCGATGGCATCGACAATTTCCTGGGCCGATTGTTTGACGACTTCGCGCCCGCAGACCGGGCAGTGCGGGATGCCGATACGGGCATACAAGAGGCGCAGGTAGTCATAAATCTCGGTGACGGTGCCGACGGTGGAACGCGGGTTGTGGGATGTGGATTTCTGGTCGATTGAGACGGCTGGGGACAGGCCTTCGATAGTATCGACATCGGGTTTGTCCATTTGGCCGATGAACTGGCGCGCATAGGCTGAGAGCGATTCGACGTAGCGGCGCTGTCCCTCGGCAAAGATGGTGTCGAAGGCCAGGGAAGATTTTCCAGAACCGGACAGGCCGGTGATGACGACGAATTTATCACGTGGGATTTCGACGGTGATGTTTTTTAAATTATGTTGGCGCGCGCCAACGACACGGATCACGTTATGGGTCATGGGATGTTTGGGTGGAGTGAATTTGGTTCAAGAATGGATTCTGGTGGGTCTGGTGACCCCAGACCGGTTGATTATAGCACATGTGTTCGTGGTAACACGGTTGTCAGGCAAAAAGTATTTTACCCTAAAACGGGTGGAATAATCGCAGTTGGCAATAATGCTGCTGGGCAATCGCATCCAGTTTTTGGAAAAGAATTGGTTCTCTGGGTATTGGCGTGGTAAAAAAAAACATTGGACGCGGACGAGCGTCTCGTGTGGAAACCGGGACTTTTGTCTGCAAAAACCTTTATCCACGAAGGGCACAAAGGAAATTCTGGGATGTGTTAAGAAATATAAAACTTTTTCGCCTCGTGTTTTGTGTTTCGGGCCGGACGCAGCAGCGCTGCGTCCCTACTTTCTGGCGGCGATTGCCATTTAAAAACTTCGTAATCAGCCTGGCATGATATACTCGCAAAACTGTAACTTCTTTTGGCCGGCAGGGTTTTACATTGTGAAACTCCGCCGAGTCTCTTTATCCCGAGGCGGATATGGAACAAAGCGACGAAGAAATTCTGGCCAGTGCGTCACGTGGCGATCGGGATGCGTTTGGTGCATTGTATGAACGCTATATTGACCGAATTTTTAACTATGTGTATTACAGAACGGGTAATGTCAATGACGCCGAGGATTTGACCGCTCGCGTGTTTCAGCGGGCGATGAAACACATCGTCAATTATACCGATCGCGGGGTGCCATTTTCAGCCTGGTTGTACCGTATTGCGCACAACCTGGTGGCAAACTGGCACCGCGACCGCAGCCGAAAACAGGAAATCCCACTTTCGGACGCGCCGTTGGTGGAAAAAGGTGATCCGCCCGAATCGAGCCTGGTCCACAACCAACAGCAGGAAGCGTTGCTGTCGCTCATACGCGACCTCCCGGCTGAACGCCAGACTTTGTTAATCTTGAAATTTGTGGAGCATATGTCCAATGCCGAGATTGGTGAGATCATGGGACGCAGTGAAGGAGCTGTGAAAAGCCTATATCACCGCACTCTGTTATCTCTGCGGGATGAAATTGGAGAAGTGGGCGATTACAGCGATTGATTTGGCCCAAGTACTTGTAAGAAATGGTTTGCAAGGAGGTTCAAATGTTGCGTATCGTAACAGATGGGGCGGCGGATTTACCGCCGGGATGGTTATCAGAATACGACATTCAGATTATCCCGATGAATGTTCAATTTGGGGATAAAACTTATCTGCAATATGTCGATCTGGATAACGAAGGTTTTTACAGACTGGTTGATGAGACCAGAAAAATCCCAAAGACCTCGCAGCCCAGCCCGCACCAATTCGTCGAATTTTATAAAAAAGTCGCTGAGGTGGGCGATACAATCCTTTCCATCCATGTGACCAGCAAACTTTCAGGCACATTCGCATCGGCGGTGATGGCGGGGAAAGAATTGGAAGGGACTTATACGGTAATCCCGTTTGATTCGGCTACGGGCTCGATGGCAATTGGCTTTATGTGTCGCGAGGCTCGTCAAATGGAACGAGCCGGGAAGAGCCTGGAAGAAATCCTGCAAAAGCTGGATAAGATGCGCAATAGTGGACTGGTCGTTTTGACCCTGGATACACTTAATTATGCGCGCATGAGTGGCAGGGTGGGCACCATGCAGGCGGCCATGGCCTCGGTATTGAATGTAAAACCAATCGCCATTCTCAGAGACGGTCTGTTGAACATGACCGAAAAGGTTCGGACACGCAGAGGCTCGATTGAGCGTATTTTGGAGATTGTAAAAGAAGAAATGCGCGGCCGTCCCGTGATGATCGCGATTTTGGAAGCTCGTGATCCGAAAGCTGGGCAGGAACTGGTTGAGCAGGCGCGCACTCGGTTTAATACTAGCGAAATTTTCCTTGTTGAACTTTCTATTTCATTGGCTGCTAATTTTGGGCCGGGCACGCTGGGTATTGTCGCGATGCCCGTGGAGTAATATGATGACGACAAAAACAACAGATATGAATCTTTTTGAAGCCAGGCTTGAGCAGGCGATGCGTCCGGTGCACCCTTCGAGCGGTTTTGTGACCACGATGCGGAAGCGCATCAATTTTAAGGCACCGGTGGAAGTGGCAGAGCGTATTTCAGATCAGCCATCTTTGTTGTTGATCCTGGGTGGGGTGCTTTCTGTCAGTTTGCTGATCATTACGGCTGCAAGGGCGATTTTTTACCTGACCAATCGGGCGAAGTTCTAACCCAGGGGATTGAAGAATTCGGATTGACGATTTTCCCGGTGTTGTGTACGGAACACCGGGAGTGCAGGACAAAGATCAAAATTCAACCAGTCCCGCCCCGGCTGAGGCGCGGCAGATGTAAATTTCAGGCTGCAGACCGGTTATTTCGGTATATTTTTGTGTGAGATCCTGCGCGAAGGCAGAAGTGTGTTCGTTTTTAACCAGGTTGACGGTGCAGCCTCCAAAGCCTGCGCCGGTGAGACGGGCGCCGTAACAACCCGGGATCGATTGCGCCAGCATGGCCATCACATCCAATTCTGGGCACGAGACCTGGTACAGGTCTCGCAAGCTGAGGTGGCATTCGTTCATCAAGCCGCCAAAACGTGCCAGGTTGCCGCTTTCCAAAAGCGGGATGGCCTGTCGTGAGCGTTCGATCTCTGTGACGATATGGCGGGCGCGCATCTCGACTTCTTCTGGCAAGGTGACGCACAGCCGGTTAAAATCCTCCAGGCTGACATCGCGCAGCGCTGTGATGCCGGGCAGGTGCTCTTTCAGCAGGCGTACTGCCGTTTCGCAGGCTTCGCGGCGGCGGTTGTATTCACCGGTTGTCAGCTTTCGGCGAATGCTGGTATCTGCAACAACGATGGAGATATCATCTGGCAGGGGCATTGTTTGCCAGCTCAGCGAGCGGCAGTCCAGGTACAAAAGCCGGCCCGCTTCTCCGCAGGCCGAAGCAAATTGATCCATAATCCCGCAGTTGACGCCTACATAGCCATTCTCGGCCTGCTGACCGAGCTGCGCCATGCGCATAGGTGTGATTTCCCAGCCCCCTAATTTTTGCCACGCGACACCAAAAGACATCTCCACCGAGGCGGATGAACTAAGCCCGGAGCCGCGCGGCACATCCGATGAAAATACGCCGTTCAGGGCGGGCGTGTCCAGGCTGGCCCGGTTCAATGCCCACATCACGCCAGCGGGATACCTGGCCCATTCGGCCATGGCCTTGCCATCTGGCTCGGTCTTTGATTCGAGCGTTTCAGGTGTGAAACACGCGCTTTCATTAAAGTCTGCAGCGTACAGCCTGGTTTCACCAGAAGCTGCCGGAGAGAATGCCAGGTAGGTGGCGCGATCAATGGCGGCTGGCAGGACAAAACCGTCGTTATAGTCGACATGCTCGCCAAGTAAGTTCACCCGGCCTGGGGCGCGGGCGACAAAGGCCGGCGGAGCGCCAAATTTCTGTTGGAAGGTTTGTATTGCGAGATTTTTGGGGTGCATGACTGATCTCTTCTATTGTGAAAAACCGATCTGGAACCTGACCGGTTTAGCGCAGCCGGTAATGAACGGATGAGACGGAGCGCAGACGTTCGGCGGCGGCTTCCGGTGTAATATCGCGCTGTGGCATGGCCAGCATTTCATAGCCGACCATGAACTTGCGAACTGTGGCGGAGCGCAGCAGCGGTGGGTAGAAATGGGCATGCAGCACCCATTCGGGATGGGGCTGACCATCGCAGGGAGCCTGGTGGAAACCCATCGAATACGGGAAGGAGGTCTCGAAAAGGTTATCGTAACGGGTGGTTATCTGTTTGAAGATATCCGCCAGCGATCTAACTTCATCCGGGCTGAGATCCGTCAGGTAAGCGCAGGGCCGGTTGGCTGAAACCAACACCTCGAAGGGCCATACCGCCCAAAAGGGCACCAGCGCGGTGAAGTGATGATTGGCAGCCAGGATGCGCTCCGGGCGTTTATGTTCTTCCTCGAGATAATCAATCAGCAAAGGACGCCCGTTATCCATTAAATAGGCGGCCTGGGAGGCGGATTCTTTGATGATTTCGTTGGGAAGCCTGGATTGGGCCCACAACTGGCTGTGGGGGTGGGGGTTTGAGCAGCCCATCGCGGCGCCCTTGTTTTCAAACACCTGGACGTATTGGATGAACTTCAGCGCGGCCAGCTTGGCGGATTCACGCGCCCAGGTGGTGATGACGTTTTCGATGGCGGGCAGGTCGAGCTCTGGCAGGGTCAGATCGTGACGAGGTGAGAAGCAGACCACCTTGCACTGACCGTGTTCAGCCACGGCTGTCAACAGGCTGGCGCGGACGGAATCCAACCGGGTTGGTTCACCTGGTGGATCAACCGCTTCGCGCGTCAAGATGGGTACTTCTTCATTTTCCACAGAAGCTGCGGCGGTTGGGAGCAGGGCGGCGAAATCGTTATCGAAGGCAAAGGTATCTGTATAAACCGGGTTGCGCAGCCCGCCGGCGCGTTCATTGCCCGGGCAAAGATAGCAGGTCGGGTCGTAATGCGGCAGGTTTTCGATGGAGGTCTTTTCCACCTGGCCCTGCCAGGGGCGGCGGGCGCGGTGGGGTGAAACCAGCACCCATTCCTGGGTGAGGGGATTAAATCGGCGGTGAGGTGAGTCGAACATGCTGAGCCGTGCTCCTTTGTGAAGGTGAATTTACAAGAGTGATTTTAATGCCGAAGGTCGCTTTTTCCCGGATGAAAATTGATTTCCAGCCATTCGAGAATTTCCCCTTGCTGGTCTGGTTGCAGGTTAATTTCGATGCGGCCGTCTTGATAGGTTGATTGATATTCGCGTACTTGAGCCTTGAAAAAATGTTGCGTGAGCGTGGCGGAACCGTTGATGGAGCAACCGCTTTGCGTGGCGGGCAGGTGCTGCAGAATACAGGTTCCACTGGCGGATTTATCGATACAGGGCACCAGGCCAAGCCGCTCGGTTTCGGCGATGCCGGCAGCGGTCATGGATGCCACGACAATTGGGATGTTGGTATTGATTACTGCCTGATACGAACTGGATGCAGGCTTGCCATCCAGTTTATGGGTTCGCATGGCAATCAACACGCTTTTTCCGTTTTCAAGTCGTTCCCAGGAGGGTGAGAATGCCGCCCGCAAGCCGCCCTGCCAACTGGCATCCACGGGATGGATGCTGAATGTTGTTTCTGAGCGCAGGATGGCAGACAGGCCATTGAACCTGGCGATCCATTCATCCCTGGGCAGGTCGCCATTTTCGTCACCATCAAAACAATGCAGTGAGCCAAGTGTTCCGGATGGCGCAGAGTCGAACCAGATGTCTGGCGCGGAAGCCCAATCATAACCGGATGAGCCGTAGGTCGGCATCCCCAGTTCTCCGCATAAACTGCTGAAAAAAATGCGGCGGTTGGTTTCCAGGTCATAATCTCCGCCGCAGTAAACCAGGTCGTCGGGGCTGTGCAGATCGTAATACTCCAAAAGCAGGGGTGACAGGCCATAATACATGATGACAAGATCAGGGTTTTCAGCCTTCATTGCCCCGATTACTACTTCCAATCCCTTTTGGAGCAGGCGCTCGCCGGCCCAACCCAAATCAGCCGGGGCAGCTATGTCCAATGAGGGCAGCTCGTAGCCAAAATCGAACTTGATCAGATCGGGACGGTAACGGCGCACAAACTGCCGGGCGCGTTCCTGTAAGACCTGTTGGACGACTGGTTGGGTGACATCGAAAATTCCATAGCGTGAAGTTTGATGGTCGAGCCAGAGTGGTTTTCCTTCGGGTGTTTGCAGCAGGTGGGACTCGTTGAGACCCAGGGCGGCTGGATCCTGGCAGCGTAAAAATGCTGCCCACAGCCCGATGAAGTAACCTTCCAATCGGATTTTTTCCAACAAGTCATCAAAATGGGGGAAGCGCGCCTCGTCATGCCTGAGTTCTCCATAACGGCCTTCCCATTTGTCGTCGATCACAAAGGTGCGCGCTTTCATTCCAGACAGACGCAGCTTTTGGAGGGTTTCAAGCACCATTTCTTCGGTCAGGTGCTCGGGCCGGATCGCTCTGGCTGATTCCATGCCCCAGGTGTTATATTGTGGCGAAAGCAGCACGTTGCTTTTCCTGGGCGAGTTCGTTTCGCTTTTGGGGCGGACAATTTTCTCGCGCAAGAGGGTTGTGTAATAGCTGCGAATGGCTTCGTGGTATTGCGCTCCAAAGGTAATCACAAATGAGAACCCCAGTTCCAACGTTCCGGGGGTTTTGAGGTGCTTCCAAAGATCGGCGCGAATGTTTAATTGCGGGCTGAAGGCGTTTTCGCGGATGTCGAGACGGTAATCACCCTGGGGTAAATCTCTCAGCCCCCAACAAACCGCGCCGGACTGCTCACTTTTTGCGTTAATCGTATTCCACCGGTCTGATGTGTTAAAGGCGCAAAAATAATGAGCCGGCAGGCCCCACTGTTGAGTCAGGCCTGGGCCGCGCATGGCTCCTGAGCCAAGCACGGCGCTGACAGATAATCTGGAATGCAGGTCAACGACCGGGCTGACGCAGGTGCTCATGCACAGACCCGGCACGACAAGGTACCGGCTGTACATCGAGGGCGTATAAATTTCCGGGGTTTCAGACGGCCCGGCGAAATAGACAACCTTGATAATTTCCTGCTGCGCCTGGGTGGTATAGAGCAGGCGTTCAAGGTTTATGAAATCGGGGTGGAATTCCCATGCCATCACCAGGGTTGCACTGTCATTCACTCCAAAATAGGTAATCGTGACCCGGTTATTCTCAACATTAAAAGCATGCGTGCGAGCTATCAGCGCTGCGCCGCTTTCGTTTTGCTGGGTGATCACAATGGGCTGGTGACGCCCGTGTGAAATAAGCCGTCCTGCGGAATCGCGCAGGCAGACCGAGTCTGTGGCGTCATTCCATTCCCAGCTATAGAACGGGGAGGTCGCAAGAATGGTTGGTTGTAAAGTTTGGATGGTGACAGCCGAGTTGCTTTCAATCTGCATATTACCTCTTGACAAAGCGTTATCAATCTTGTAAACTACATGTTACCGGTCACGTTACCGGTAACATTATACTTTATATCTAATAAACAGGGAAATCTCAATGCCTCGCACTCGTTCGACCATTCGTGATGTTGCTCGTGAGGCTGGTGTTTCACACCAGACAGTTTCCCGGGTTATTAACGAGAGTGCTGAAGTGCTGCCCGAAACACGCGCTCGCGTGGAAGCAGCGATTGCCAGTTTGGGTTTTCGTCCGAGCGCGATTGCCCGTTCCATGGCGCATGGGCGTACCAACACCCTGGCTTGTATCGCCCCCAATCTTACAGATTACACCCTGGCGAGTGTCATCGAAGGCGCCGAGCTGGAAGCGCGCCGGCTTGGATATTTTTTACTTTCATCCTCGGCCAATGATGCTCAGGATTTTCACGCGCTGGTGGATGAACTGGTTGGGAACCGGCGCGTGGATGGTTTGATCGTGATCAATCCCTATATTGATGCGCGTTACGAGTCTGTGCCTCAAAACTTCCCCGTTGTGTTTGTGGGGGCATGCTCGCATGATAAATCGATCTGCTCGGTTTCTCTGGATGATGAGCGTGCTGCTTATGATGCCACCCGGCACCTGATCGCGCTGGGGCATCAGCGCATTGCCATGGTTACTGGCCCAGTGGAGGAAGACTGCTCGCGCGATCGCTCGGATGGTTATTTGCGCGCGCTCCAGGAGGCCGGTCTGCCGGTGGAACCAGCTCTAACGATTGAAGGTGATTGGTCAGCCACGTCCGGCAAGGATGCCATGATTGCTCTTGCCCAGGGAAAACATCTTCCTTCAGCTATATTCGCCCAGAATGACCGCATGGCGCTGGGTGTGTTGCACACGGCTCGTGACATGGGCCTGCGCATTCCGGAGCAGCTCGCGGTGATCGGTGTGGACGACATGCCGCTATCCTCGTACTTTGACCCGCCATTGACGACCATGCATCAGGACATGCCGCAAATCGGCCGAGAAGCCACACTCATGCTGGTTGGTACGATCAATAAAACGGTCGAAGCCTGTACGCAAATGAAATTATCGGCCCATTTAATTATGCGCCAATCTACATCAGAAGGAGGAAATTGACCAGACGCCGACCTAATAAATGAGCATTTGCGACCCACAGAAGTATATATTCTGAACACTATCGGCACTACACTACATTTTGGAGGAAAAGATGAAACACAGTTTGTTATGGAAACTGGCTTGCACCGTACTTGTTGCGGCCTTTGTACTCTCTGCCTGCGGTACCCCCGCTGCGGCTCCCGCCGCCACAACAGCCCCAGCTGCGGCCACTGATGCCCCTGCGGCAACGACAGCCCCTGTTGCTACTGACGTGCCCGCGGCGACAGCAGTTCCAGTGGTTGATGTTCCTCTACGCTGGCGCACCCGCCCCGATAACAAGGAAGAGATCGCCGTCTACACCAAAATCAGCGGTGAACTCGACGCTCAGCTTGAAGGCATTACCCTGGCATATGAACCAGGTGGCACTGAAGGCGCCAACTACCAGGATCAACTGAAGACTGAAGTTGCAGCTGGCACCGCCCCGGATGTCTTCTGGATCCCAGGAACCGATGTGGCTGATTTCGCCACCCGCGGCCTGATCTTGAATGTTGCCCCGCTGGCCGGCAAGACTGCCGGCTTTGACACCAAGGCTTTTTATTCTGGCCCGATGTATCATCTGACGTTTAACCCCGATGGCAGCAAGAGCGGTGCTGATTCCGGCGCGCTGTGGGGCCTGCCTCGCGATGTTTCTACCTTCGCGCTGTACCTGAATATGGATTTGATCAACGAAGCTGGCGCCCCGGATCCCCGCGAACTTGCCAAGCAGGGCAAATGGGATTGGAACGCCTTCCTGGATGTAGCCAAGAAGACTCGTGCCCTTGGGACTGATATTTACGGCTATGGCGCAAGCGCTTGGTGGGGTCCTTATGGAACCTGGTTGAATGCCGCTGGTGGTGGCTTCTTCAATGCTGATCGTACCGCTTGCAACCTGAACAGCGCCGAATCCCTCAAGGGTCTTACATTCCAGCGCTCTCTGTACCAGGATTTTGACGTCGCCACACCTTATGGCGAAGATCCTGAGCCGCCATTCCGCGCTGGCAAGGTTGCTATGTTCCAGAACGGCCGCTGGGCCACCCCCGGCGCTCGCACCGTGACTTTCAACTGGGATGTTGTCCAGCTGCCCAATGGGCCGCAAGGCACCCCCGGCAACTGGCTGTTCTGGGGCGCTTATGTTGTCAATGCCAAGACTGCCCATCCCGAAGAAGCTTGGAAACTCGTTCAGGCCCTGACTACCGCCGAGACTCAGAGCAAGGTTGCTGCTCTTGGTGCGAACATCCCGAGCCGTGTAAGCCAGGAAGCTCTTGATGCTTTCATCACCTACACTCCGCCTGCCAATAACATTGCATTCTTAAATGGCATTGCCGATGCGGCCAAACCAACTGCTGAAGGCCCCCTGTGGGCTGGCTCCTGGCCAGAATACGACAAAATCGTCGGACCGGCTGTTCAGGCAGTGTTGACTGGTGGCAAGACCGTGGACGAATTCAGCAAGACGATCTGCGACGAAGCCAATAAAGTCTTCAAGAAGTAACCACTAAATGACCATACACGGGCAGGCAAATCAGCGCCTGCCCGTGTTTTTACCTAAATTCAGTCTATAAATCCGGAGAAAATGCCATGACTGATAAAATTAATGGTTCGAGTATAAATACTTCAAGCCAGACTGAGCTCTTGTTAAAAATTCTTTACGGGTGGCGCGTTGTTTTCAGTCTTCTGGCCTTGATTGGTGCCCTGGCTCCATGGATCGGTATTTTACCTAACTTGCTATTATGGCAAGGTATCCTGATTTCGGTTGCGTTGGGACTGGCGACTCTTTTTAGCGCGATCGCTGTGGTTGACATCAATAAACGTCAGCACCGTGGCAGAACGATTTCCCTGTTTATCGATTATCTTGGGCTGGTGGCAAGTCTTCTGGTTTTTTTACAGGTTGGTGGCGTATTTACTGGTATCGATGCTCTAGGTGAGAATTTTGGACGCGGCATCCCTTATCTTGGGATCGCATTCATCGGATATCTGGTCGGCGCGGGTGCTGATTTATTCATTAACAATCCGCCCGTTCAAAAAATAATGCGCCAGGTGTCAAAATGGATGGCGATTATTGGATGCGTCCTCTTTCTATTTGCGGTCGATGTTTTGAATGGTATCCTTGCCATCCTGAATCAACTGGCGAAGCCAGTTGGTATCGCCAGCGTAGCTGGCGTGCTTATTTTTGGCCTGGCAATTTGGGCCATGTGGCGTGCACCCAGTGCATTTGCGATGAAGGCGAAAACGAGCCATGAGCAAATGCTTAATGGTTGGTTATTTCTTTCGCCAAACCTGATCGGTTTTATGATCTTTTTTGCCGGCCCTTTGCTGCTCTCATTCTATTTTTCGTTTACGAATTCGGATGCCTTCAACCCACCCCAGTGGGTAGGCCTGGCCAACTACGCTAAAATCTTAAACGTCACAATTAAACCACTCGCTTCAGCCACCCAGCTGGCAAGAGATGTTCTCGACATCAAGATCTTTGACGAAGTGGGACGCCTGACATTTGGCAATGGGGGCATCGTATTTGGTGCGGAGGACAAATTATTCTGGCTGGCGTTAAAAAACACCTTGATCTATGCCCTTTTCGCCGTACCTTTCAGCGTAATTCCTGCCTTGGTGCTTTCAAATGTGTTGAACAGCAAGCTGCCGGGGATGAAGTTCTTTCGCGCTGTCTATTTTATCCCGAGTATTGCTGCTATTGTGGGTATCTCGCTGGTATGGCAGTGGTTATATAATGCCACGGTAGGATATATTAATTATTTCATCACGCTCGGTATCCAGTTTTGGAATACATTGTTCAATGCCGGGATAATTGACCCAAAGATCAACTGGGTTTCAGATGAGAAAACCGCATTGTTGGCCATTATCATCATCGCGGCATGGCAAACAATGGGTTTTAACACGGTCCTTTTCCTGGCAGGATTACAGAACATCCCTGGCGAACTTTATGAGGCGGCCACGGTCGACGGCGCTGGTGCCTGGGACAAGTTTTGGCGCATTACGCTGCCGCTGCTGGCTCCCACCACTTTCTATGTTGTTTCAACCACCACCATCCAGGCCATGCAGGTTTTTGAGCAGGTGTTTATTTTGATGAACCCGCCCGAAGGTCCGAATAATTCCACTATTACTTTAGTGTTGTATCTATATCGCAGCGGATTCCAGAACTTCAAACAGGGTTATGCTTCTGCATTAGCCTGGGTTCTGTTTATTGTCATCTTTGGTCTGACGCTGATCCAGTTCCAGCGCCAGCGCCAGAGCAGCCTTTACGAGAATTAACCGGAGGCACGCCATGAATCTACAGTCATACCGCCTCGTCCGTTTTTTGAGCAATTTGTCCGTTTATGTGGTACTCACTTTCTTTGCTTTGATCATGATTTTTCCTTTTGTGTACATGATCACAACATCATTGAAGATCCCTTCCGATACATTTCGTTACCCACCCAGGTTGATGCCACGGGACCCGGTTACTATCACTGTGCAGGGATTTAAAAATCCTTTGCCTTTGTATTATGTTGAAATTGATGGGCAGAGAAAGGAATTTGCGCTTTCGCGCAGCAATATCAAGATTGGGCAATATGCCGACCCGAACAACATCTCAGTGAAGGTTGAAAAGCGTTTATCAGATGTTAATCCCACTGGTGGCGCAATGGATCCAAAAACTATCAATATCAATGGTAAGGATGAGGCCCTTTTTGATGTGGAAGTCAACAGCCAGATCGTCCCGATGATATTGACCAGCCAAACCACTGTTGGCGAATTTGTGGATCCGCAAAACCCAAAGGACAAGGTTTATCAGAATGTGCGCTTGAGCACTCCCGTAGAAAATTTAACCTGGCACCCTGAAAACTACAGCAATGTGGTGGCACTGAACGGTCTTGACCGAGCCCTGTTAAACACTGCCTTGGTGACCATCCTGGTGGTACTCGGCCAATTGGCAACTTCCGTTATCGGCGGATATGCTTTTGCCAGGCTCAAATTTCCTGGACGCGACTCGGTCTTCGTTTTTTATCTTGGCACTATAATGATCCCATTCGTTATGCTGATTGTGCCACTTTACCAATTAATGGTGCTGATCGGGTGGACCGATCGCTTGGCCGCCTTGATCATCCCGTGGATATTCACTGCCTATGGCACTTTTTTGATGCGGCAGCATTTCATAACTTTCCCCAAGGAAATTGAAGAGGCGGCTTTGTTAGATGGCGCCTCGCGAATGCAGATCTTAATGAAAATCATTATTCCAGCCAGCGTCCCGGCCCTGGCAACCCAGGCCACCTTCACATTTCTGTATGCCTGGAACTCTTTCCTCTGGCCGCTCGTTATTATTAACGTGGGCAATGAAAAGAACCACGTTTTGACACTGGCCCTCAATGTTCTGCGTGGGCGCGCCTCTGATACCCCCAACCTGATTCTGGCTGGCGCTGCCATTGCCATCTTGCCCCCATTAGTCGTGTTCATTCTTGGGCAGCGCTTCTTTGTAGAGAGTGTAGCCAGTAGCGGGGTCAAAGGATAAGGTTGCTTTTCATATAATCAACTGCCAGCCGGTGTTTCCGGCTGGCAGTTTCAAAAAACGGTTTTTTACGATCCCCGATTACAATAGATGCCTATGAAAATAACTTATTTTGATCATTCCATTCGTCTGGAAGGTTATTATTTGCCAAAGATGAAATGATTTCTCCCAATATCAAGTGTAATCTGAAGCAGATTATATTTGATAAATCGCAATTAAACCTTTATTAAGGAGAAAATATGAAACTCAAGAACGGCCGGTACGAGGTGTACGGCAATGCCATTTCCGAATCGCAGACGCGGGCCACCGATAAATGGCAGGCTATGTTAGCAAAAAAATTCAATTATGACCCTAATGAAAAATATAACCTGAGCGTGAAAGATAACCAGTATGGTAAGGATATTTTTGGGCTCAAAGACATTGTGCGCGATGGTGATGGTGAGCCGCTTAAAAAAGAGAAGGGGGTCATCGTCAGCACGATTCGGATGGGCTTTGGTCATTATCGGATCGCCATGGCGGGTGTCTCGGCAGCCCGGGCAATGGGATTCCAGCCTTACTGGTTGGATTTGCTTTCGATGCCCGGTATCACCACCGATGTGATCAACTGGTGTAATACCAATTACAGTAAGTACTCGCGCATTTCACAGAGTTATCCGTGGTTCGACAAGTATGTCTGGGAATCGCTCACCACAGGTGAACCCTCGCTGCCGGGACTGAATACCCTGTTTAATAACTGGATCGTTACCTGGCCGTGGCGCTTCTTGAAGACCGAAGTAAAAGATTATAAGATGAGCGAGCTGTTCAAGAATTTATATGGAACGCTGCCGTCAGATATGCCCATCCTGACATCCCACATGTGGAACTGTATGGGTGCGGTGGCTGGCGGCATGACTAATGTTGTAGATATGATGTTCGATAATTGGCCGATGGCATTCCAGTTGACCGAAGGGGCGAAACATGCTGTTCAGTCGCCTTCAGGCTATTATGGCTTCAGAGTTATGCGTGGTTTTGACGAAAGTGGTAAGGCCATGAAACCTGTTCCGTCCGATTCACTTTTTTTCACCGGCCATCATGTTGATCATGAACTGGTTGAGAATATCGAAATCGATTGCGAAGCGCGCCTGCGTCGCATGAATGCCAATGAACCGCGCCGCTTTCTCGTGACTATGGGTGGCGCCGGTGCCCAGCGTGAGCTTTTCAAGGCTATTATTGAGCACTGTCTGCCGCTAGTACAGAAAGACAAAATCGCTTTGTTCATTAATCTCGGTGATCACAAGAACAATTGGGATTGGCTGCAGGGAGAATTAGCCGAGCATAAAGATATGATCCATACCCACTTTAGCTGGGATGAGACGCGCGAGTATACTGACAGCATTCGAGACAAACCTGCCAGTGGGCTGCATGTGTGTTTGTATGACAACACTTTCCATGGTGTCTACGCCACCAATTATCTAATGCGCGTGATGGATGTAATGATCACCAAGCCGAGCGAATTGGCCTTTTATCCGGTGCCGAAGATTTTCAATGCCAGGGTTGGTGGGCACGAAATGTGGGGCGCAATCCGCGGGGCCGAGATTGGGGATAGCACGGTGGAAACTCGTACGATCCCTCAAACTCTGCAGGCGATCGATCTGATGACCGATGAAAACGATCTGCTGCAAATGTTCTGTGATTGCATCGTCAAGAATAAAAGCATTGGGATATACGATGGCGCTTACAAAAGCGTGGAGCTTGCCACTGGAGTCAAATTCGTGCGCTAAACCAGCGCAAGCCTGGTGGTATTGTTCGAGATGCGAAAAGCGAAGAACAGATCCCATTTCCGTGCTGTGTTAAAAAAGAAGGCAGCAGACGGCATTGTGAGTTGCGGGGCGACCATGTAATGGGAACATGAAGATTTGCACCAAATGTTGCAAGCAATAGAAAGACCCTGGGTTAAGAACCAGGGTCTCTTTGTTTCAGTGAGAAATTTGGTGAAAAACCTTTTTGGACGCGGACAAGATCGGAAAACGCGGATACTTTAAAAGACTCTGCTGCAAAAACCTTTTTAGCCACGAAGGGCACGAAGATCACGAAGGAAATTCAAGGATATTTTCTAAAATATTAAACTTTCACGTACAGTAGCTTAAGAAATTAAAATTGAAAATCGTACTATCTTTGCGATCCTTGCGGCTTTGCGAGAGCCAGGGCTATTTTGCAGAGCAGTCTTAATACTTTAAATCTGGTAACAACTTTTTTGTGAGGAAATAAAGCGATTTGGTTGTCATCAATACCACGCTAATTTACAACCCGGACAAGCCAGAAGACAATATCTACAATTCTGAACCGCACACAAAGAACGAAAAGGGGATTGGACAAAAGGTAGCAGTTGAATTTAAACATGAAAGCCTGGCGATTTTGCGCCTTGGCGGTTTAAGAATTTCTTGCTTTTTGAGCAAGTACAGCACTGAAAAAATATTGAAGACCGGCTTTATTATTCAAATTCAGTAGGTGAAAATATCGCACTTGACGTAAGAACATATGTTCTGTATAATAAGCAGTGGACCTGCCGTGATTGCCAGAACAAGGAGAGCAAAATGGGAGAAAGAAAAAATATGAAACTTGAAGACCGCGCCCAACAGATTCTTCAAATCATTAAAGATTTTAAAATTAAAAATAACTATTGGCCGTCTGAACGTGAATTATTGGCTCCTACCGGTTTGAAAAGCATAAGCAATATATTTAAGGCCTTGAACTATCTGGAGGAGCTTGGCCTGATAAAACGCAA
>CAIMZS010000069.1 GCA_903846015.1 uncultured Anaerolineae bacterium
ACTCGACGAAAAGCCGCACGCAACTCGGTCCACCTATCTAATCATGTACGGTTTACTTCCAGAAGGTGTATTCCCGCAAGCAAGCAGGCAGGGGGGATTTGCGCCTGGCAGCCGCCAGACCGAACCAGATGGCCTGGGTTTCTCACTTTCTCGTACCCGAGCCATGCAGGACGATCGGATCAAAAGACCTGGCATTCCCGATTTGTACCAAACGACCTTTCTATTCAGCCTGAAAAGTGCGAAATCCAGGCTAAGGAAATCCGGCCTGTGCTTGCACAAAACGAGTGCTTTCGGGCCAGACACCGAAAACACCCATATAATGGTGATGGCCCATAATAAAACGCATCTTCCAGGCCCATTATTCACATTAAACAATAAAACCGCCAAAAAGCGGTTTTATTGTGAGCGCGGAGAGGCTCGAACTCTCAACAAATGGCTTAAAAGGCCACTGCTCTGCCATTGAGCTACGCGCCCAGACTTGCGAAGATGGATTTTATCACCAACACCGCAGTGCGTCAATTCAAGTTTTGAAAATTCATACTGAGAAATATAAAATGTGATCAGGAGATTCAAAATTACTTCAGAAAACATTCCATGCTGAAACCAAATCCTGTAAATGCAGCCGCCATATACCAGATGCGCAATTGAAGCGTGTTCGCTGTTCCGGTTTGGTATAATTCGGCCCTAACCCTGTTTAACCGTAGCGGCAAATTCGTGAGGAACCTGCATGAAATATCATATTTGGACGGAAGGCTGCCAGATGAATGTAGCCGATTCGCAGCGAGTCGGTTCAGCGCTTGAGCATCTTGGTTATGCCCATACCGAAGAGATCGAAACCGCCGATATTATCGTGATGAACACCTGTGTGGTGCGCCAATCGGCGGAGGATAAGGCTTATGGACGGCTGAGCTCGCTTAAGCCGCTGAAGAAGAAAAACCCCAATCTGGTAATCAATTTAATGGGCTGCCTGGTGGGGGTGCGTGGGCATGAAAAACTGAAAGCGCGCTTCCCGTATGTGGATGTATTCTCGCCGCCGTCCGATCCGGGACCGCTGGTTTCATTTCTGACGCAGGGTGAGGTGCGGTCGTTGGAAGATGCCGAAACTACGCGCCGCTTTTTGGCGATGGATGATGAATTGATTCTGCCAGTGGCGGAACGCGGAAAACTGGTCTCGGCGCATGTGCCGATCGTTTACGGCTGCTCACATGCCTGCACCTTTTGCATCATCCCCTACAAACGCGGCGTGGAACGCTCGCGCCCGGTGGGAGATATCATTAGCGAGGTGCGCTCGCTGGCAACACAGGGCGTGGTGGAAGTAACACTGCTTGGCCAAATCGTTGACCGTTACGGCAAGGATATTTCAGATGGGCCCAACCTGGCGAAGTTACTGGAACTTGTCAGCCAGGTGGAAGGCATCGAGCGAGTGCGCTTCCTGACGTCACACCCGAACTATTTTGGCAATGAGCTGATCGATACCATTGCCAGGCTGCCGAAGGTGATGCCACACATCGAACTGCCAATCCAGGCGGGCGATGATGGCGTGTTGGACAATATGCACCGCGGCTATACCCAGCAAGACTATCGTGATATTGTTGCAAAGATTCGCGCTCAGATTCCGGGATGTTCGATCGCAACCGACATCATTGTCGGATTCCCCGGCGAGACCGACGAACAGTTTATGCAGACCTATAAGGTACTGGCTGATCTCAAGCTGGATGTTGCCCACCTGGCGCGTTATTCACTGCGCGAGGGTACAGTCGCCACCCGGCGCATGCAGGATGATGTCAGCGATGAGGAGAAGATGCGGCGCTTCCGCCTGCTGGAAGATCTACAGGAAGGCATCGTTGGAGAGATCAACTCCCATTACCAGGGCCAGACCGTGCAAGTTTTGTTTGAGGACAAGATCAAAAACCGTTGGCGCGGCAGAACCACAACCAACAAACTGGTTTTTGTGGAAAGTGATGAGAACTTGAAGGGACGCATCCTGCCAGTTCAGATCACCTGGACTGGCCCGTGGAGCATGCAAGCCAACCTGCCGGTGCTTCACCCACTGATTTGAAGCCATCCAGCCAAGATTTTCTCCCTGCCTCGCTGTGGCTGGCTAATTGTCTTTAGTCACCCAGATAATCGCGCAAGTAGCGGCTGCGGGTGGGATGGCGCAGTTTGCGCAAGGCCTTTGCCTCGATCTGACGGATGCGCTCGCGAGTGACGTTGAAATAGCGGCTGACCTCCTCGAGGGTGTGATCTTTGCCATCGATCAAGCCAAAACGCAGTTCGAGCACCTGGCGTTCACGCTCTGAAAGCGCCGCCAGGGCGCTCTGAACCTGCTCCTTGAGCATTTCGCGAGCAGCGGCGTCCATCGGTTCGAGGGCGTCATCATCCTGTATAAAATCACCCAACTGCGACGAATCTTCATCACCAACCGGACCCTCAAGCGAAACGGGCTCCTCGGCAGAACGCAGGATGCGGTGCACCTTGGCGGTGGCAACATCCCAGCGATGCTGAAGTTCCGGGTCAAGCTGGGTCCCTTCGGCCCTGGCTTTCAGAATAAGCTGCACGTCTTCCGCAGCCATGTAACCGACCTCGAGCGCCAGTTCATCCGTATTGGGTTCGCGCCCATACTGCTGGACAAGTTGGCGTTGAATACGCAGAATGCGCGTGATAGACTCAAACAAGTGCACAGGGATGCGAATAGTACGGGCCTGCTCGGCAATTGAGCGGTTGATCGATTGCCGAATCCACCAGGTGGCATAGGTGCTGAATTTAAAGCCGCGACGCGGATCGAATTTGTTGACCGCGCGCAGCAAACCCAGGTTGCCCTCTTGAATAAGATCCAGAAATGAGATGCCACGTCCAAGATAGCGTTTGGCGACACTGACAACCAGGCGCAGATTGGCGCGGATGATAGCCTGGTTGGCATCTTGAGAGCGCAGTTCTAAGATGCGAGTATCGTAAACCAGGTCATCCTCACCAGGGATATTATGATAAAGATTGCGCGCGGTGGGGTAGCCGGAAGAATGTTCGCGGCAGTATTTAGAAAGCCAGGCCGCCAGATACGGCGGAAGCATATACAGGTTGACGAACAAATTAAAGGCATTGGCAGCCAGGCCATCCCACCTGGCATCACGACCCCATTGGCCATTATCAAGGAAAGCGCGCAGATAGGAGGGGGTATCGATATTCCAACCCTGGCGCAGGGCCTGGGCAGAAGCCAGAACAAGAGCCATATCAGGGATGTGCGCATCCATGCGGCTGGCATCCTCTTCCAACCGGCGCCAGGAAATCAACAGATCATCCACTACGGCACGATACACCAAAGTCAAGTGGCTGATCCGTGGTCGGTCAGCGACGCGGTGCTTGATGGTCTCCATCAAGCGCTGGGACTCGATCAGGGTGGAGAGGCGAAACTCGCTATCGGCATCCAGCAATTTGACCTGACCAATTTCTCGCAGGTACAGGCGTACAGGATCCTCAGAGAGTTCCTCGGCCAGAGCCGGGTGCGAGAAATCGAGAGTGTCATCGACTTCCAACTCAACGGCATCTTCCAGGACGATATCCACATCATCCACATCGACGGGGACCATGTCGTCATTTTCAAGATCGGCAGGTTCCGGCAACAAATCTTTTGGGCTTTTGATCTCACGGGGTTTTCGTGGCATGGTCACTTTCGCCTGTACTCGATCAATTTTCGACGCGCTTCATCCAAGCGGTTTAGCATTCGTCCATATTGCAACATTAACTGTTGGTAATTCGTCACGCGCACCTGTCCTGCTTGCTGGGCATCTTCGATCATAAAGCGCAATTGATTAACACTCTCATTCAAAGATTGTTGCCGTACCTGCAAAACCTGCCGGGTCAGCTCATCCAAAAGAACATCATCGGCTCCTTTAGGGGGGCGCTGCGACAACAGACTGGTGTGCGTCTCGCGCAAACTGTCATCCAAAAGGGCCTCCACAAAATGGGCCTGTTCAGATTCATCCTGCTCGAGCGATTGTTGGATAAGGCGCAAAATCAATTGGTGGTCAGTATACTCGAAATCGAGGGCTGATAGCGCTGCCAGACCCGATTCCTGCAGGCGACGATCCAGATGTGGCAGCAAATCCGGGCGGCGCAGAAGCAGCGCCAGGCAGGAAACCTCAACAATCTTGTAGCGGACAACGGGCGCCGGCACGGATTTCTGATCACTGGTTTCCAAACTCTTCGGGCGCTGACGGCGCACGGGGCTGACCGGGGCCCTGGTGCCTATCAGGGTGCGCTCGTCAACCTTGAGACGACGAGCAAGCATCTGACGGTAAGAATCACGCTCCACCGGATCTGGCAGATCTTCGATCAGCGGCATCACTTGAGAAACAGCCTCACTCTTAACCTTCGGATCGTTAATGTCCTGGCCTGCCAGCAGCACATCGAGCACGTGGGCCACAATCGGCTTGGCATTTTCGATCAGCCTGGCCCATTCCTGGGGGTCGCGGGCCACAATCTCATCCGGGTCAAGATCATCGGGCATGCTGGCAACACGCAGATCGGCTTGCAGGCGCGCCTCATGGCGCAGCAGACCGCGAGCATCAAAGCGAAGTTCTTCCTCGCGATCCATCGAAGCGCGCGCGGCATCCAGCCCACGCAGCACGGCCTTCTGACCGGCGGCATCCGGGTCAAGCGCCAGCACTATCTTGCGAGTAAATTTCTTGAGCAGGCGAATCTGGTCTTCGGTGAGGGCCGTACCCATCGGCGAGACAATATTCTCATAACCGGCCTGATGAACAGCAATCACGTCCAGGTAGCCTTCCACAATAACGGCCTGATCCGCCGCTCGAATAGGTTTACGAGCGCGATCAAGGCCATAGAGCAGGCGACCCTTATCAAAAAGAACCGTCTGCGGGGAGTTCATGAATTTGGGAATATCATTGGGGTCCAGGATGCGGCCGCCGAAGCCGGTCATCTTGCTGTTCTCGTCACGGATGGGGATCATGATGCGATGGCGAAACTTGTCGTAATGCCCGCCCGAATCGCGCTCAGCCAGTAAACCGACATCCAGGATATCCTGTTCGCTGTAGTTTTTACCTTTGAAGTAGTTGAGTGCCGCATCCCAAGAATGTGGCGCGTACCCCAAGCCAAAGTTCTCGATAGTCTGCATATTCAGCTTGCGTTTTTCAAGCAGGTAATTGAGGGCTATTTTGCCGGCAGGCGTGTTGAGCAGTTGGTGGCGATAGAAGGTGACAGCATCTTCCAGCAGGTTGCGCAGGCGCTGGTTTTCTTCCTTCTGTTCGGGTTTAAGACTGTGAAGATCTTCCAACTGGATCCCAGCGCGTTCTGCCAGGCGCTGCAAGGCTTCCTTGAAGTCGATGCCATCTTTTTTCATGACAAACTTGAAGATATCGCCACCGTCGTTACACTCGCCGAAACATTTCCAAGTACCCGTCTCGGGCCAGATCACAAAGGCGGGTGTGCGGGTATTGGAATGAAAAGGGCAAAAGCCTGTCTGCGTGCGCCCGCTCCTGCGCAGTTTTACACCGGCCTCGGAGGCGAGGTCGACGATATCGATACGGGCTTTGATCTCATCAATGGAAGACATTTTGTTACTACTCAGGTACGTCCCTAAATTGGGGTTAATAGAAAAACACGGGTAAAGCCTGATCTGATGACCGATTAGGTTGGTCCCTGTACAGGGACCGGGACTATCGCAAATCACGCGAAACTAAATATAGTAAGAACAAAGTTGACTGAGTAAGCCATACCAAAATTGTCTTCTCTATTGTACTGTGCTTCTGTTTTCCTGAGATGTCTGGACGATTCGAAATTGCATTGCGAAATAGTTACCGTGCAAAATTTGACCCACTATTCAACGCTGGAAAAAATCCTATCACCTGTCAGACTGGAACAACAACTTGCATGACTATACTCCTGGATTGCAAACTTCAGTGTCCGCTTGCGACAACAACCCATATTTTTTTGCAATTCATGGAAAGTTAGTTGAGTCTTGAGATGACCGGATATTACTTCACAAGCTTATCGCAGAACTTTAGTTCTAACAATAAGACCTGGATTTAAAACAATACCAGGAAGCTGGCATTGTTTTGTTGGGAATGGTAGAGTGCTTTAGCTTTAATGAGCAGCACAAAACTGGATCAACGCTTTCACCGGCATCGCTCCATACGTAACTCTCACATCCGCAAAATGGATGCTTGAGAACATAAGCGACACGCTTCACCAGCAGGTTTTGGCCCTCTGATAAAATTCATCCAAAAGCGGAAGCGCCTATTTTAATATACCCTGGATGATCGCATCCAGTCCCTGTACCTGGGCATTGATATCACTCTTGGTTGAATCGGTCAAATCGGGCAAATAGACACTGATCGATGGGATCCCTTGCGAATCCAGCCAATCTATCATTCCACCAGCCTGATAATAGGGAATGAAATCGACGGATCTGTAGTTTGCTGCATGGGAAAAAACATCGGCCAGAGGTTGTGAGAATAAACTTCTTTCCCCGCAGCCCCCTGCGCCGACTTTTCTTCCATCGACTGAGTGGGCTTCCCACACCACAACCGCGACTGAGTAGACTGAGTAGACTGAGCGTCCGTAGAGAATATAATTTCTCAACACTACGGTCTCAGGCTCTGAGAATGGCGCACTGCCGCCATCCACCACAATATTGGATGGTGACCAGGTGGTTTCCTTTGTCCAATTGCAATCCCAATTTGCATTTAATTCGACGGAATTGGCATTAAAGCGTGCCTTCACCTCGGACGAACGGTCTACATTAGTTAAACTGTCCGGATTGGCGTTCAAGATGACATCCACCGTGACAGCAGGCGAGATGGTAAGCAGATTGAGATGAAGGTAATCGATCATGCGCTGCGCAATTTTTACCGTAGATGGAGAATAACCGGCATGCAGCCCGCCAACAAAAATGATATGACGCGGGCCATTTCCGAACTGATAGACAGAGATATCCTGCCCATTAACTGACTGTCCGATGACGACTTTGCGCTCAGCGACCTCGACCGTAGGGGTTGGCGGAGTGACTTGGGTTTGTTCCGGGTTGGGGGAGATCTCAAAGGTGGGGGTGGCTGGGTCACCCGGCAGCGGTGTAGCCGGGACAGAACTGCTGGATGAATTGTTCAACAAGACCGCAATTTGAGTCTGCATGCGGCTGATGCTGTCAACCTGATTATTGGCCTGCTGCATCAGCGCGGTATTTTGAAATTCAGCCGTCGCATTTTGACCAATGACGGTGGCGCGGGCCTGCTCGGCAGACGTAGATGCAGCCTGGGCCGTACTCGCCCGCTGGACAAGCGCGGTATTCTGAATTTGAGCAGTGGCATTTTGACCGATGACGATGGCGCGGGCCTGCTCGGCAGCGGTGGATGCAGCCTGGGCTGTATTGAGCGCCATGACGGCCTCATGTTGACCAGAGAGCGCCCACCAGGATAAACCAGAGAGTACGGCAAACATTGTAACGATACCCAGGGTAATCAGACGCAGGCGAAAATCGCGTTTGCGTTTGAACATCAGCCCGGCAGCGGCTACAAACTGCTTTTCCAGTTCTGTGATCACGCTGCCTTTTTCCTGAATCTCGTGCTCGGCGGCATCCAGCTGATTGCCCTCGTACAACATCTCAGCGGGACGAGCGGCCTCATCCCATTTTTTGGCATCCGTCAATAAGCGGCTCTGATTCAGGGCCAACCAGGTCCGGTTGGACTGCAGGATGGGGCCGACAAAGCGATCGTGAACAAGCTCGAACCAGGTACCGCCGGGGCGGGTTTCAGGCCTGATGATGTAGTACGATGCGAGCAGATTAACGATCTCGTTAGGCAGACCTTCTGTGTGAGTTTTTCCTTGATAGACAAACCCGCGCGTTTCGGCCTCGGTAATCACCTGGCTCGAAAACCAGCTGCGCAATTCGCGTTCGGTCACAACTCCGGGCAGTTTCTCAAGCACTTTTGCCACGGCCTGTTCGTAAAAATCGCGCAGGGCCTTGTTGATAAATTGCGCCAGGTTTTCGCCTTTGGCCAGGGCATCAATATCTTTCTGAGTAATACGCTTTCCGGGCGCCAGCGTATCCGATTCTTGCATCAAGCTGGACCACAGTTGGTAACATACCACCTGAAGCTGCACCGGTTCAACAAATTCGCCATAAACCGGTTTGAGAAACCCATCCTGGACCTGTGATTCGGTAACGATGCGCAAGTTATCCACCAGGGTTTCTGCGATGCCAGCATCAAAAGGCCGCAGATTTTCGACAGGTTTTCGAACCGCATCCAGGGCGGCAGTTGATTCCATGCGGCGCATATAAAAACGAGCGCGCAGTTGGTTGGGGAGCAGATGGGCAAATGGATCGAAGGTGGCGACATAATCTTCACGCATGACCAGGACAACCCACAGGTATGGATCCTGTTCCATCGCTTCCGCGATTTGAGTGAAGAAATCGGCCCGTTTTTCCCAGGCTTCGGGATGAGTGGTAACCAACTCTTCAAACTGGTCAATGATCAGAACACGGGGCCGGATGGTGGTTGTGTCAATGTCGGCCTGCAAGCCCACAGAGGGTGGCTGGTCGGAAGGCTCGGCATACAGAAAATGCTGGCCATCAAACGCGAGGTTGGCAAGAAAATCCGCCAGGCGCATGCGCGCAAAACGCTCCAAAGCCGCCTTACTTTGTTCGTCTGAGGCCGTCTTGCTTTGTTCATCCGGAACCGTCTTGCTTTGTTCAAGGTGGCTGAACAGGTTGAAGGTAAAAATATTGTCGCACTGGTCATGGCTAAGAATGTCGCCGCTGACACGGCCAGTGGGTAAAACTTCAAAATCGCGCTCTTCCAGACCAGGCACCAGGCGGGTATTGACGAGCGAACTTTTCCCGGCGCCAGATTGGGCATAGAACAAAACCAACTGTTCAGAGACCACCAGGGAAAGCAGATCGCGGGCCTCTGAGTCGCGCCCGTAGAAAAGCGGGGCTTCTACGCGTGTAAATGGACGCGGCCCAACGTAAGGATTGACCACCGGTAGTTTCATGCCTGGCCCTGTGCCCATTTACTAAACTCCTTCCAAAGAACGTTCATGTAGGCATAAGAATCACCCCACTCGACCTTGAAATCGGCATCTTCGAAATACTCTTTCAGATAATTATTGGCTTCATCCGGGTTACCTGCCAGGCCGCTTTTGCCTGGCTCAAGCTGGACGATCAGTCCAAAAGATCGCAGGCTGGTCACGCCAGGCTTTACAATTCCACGGTACAAGACGCGAAAATCCCAATCATCCAGACGGTAACCCAGCAGAATCAGGGACATACTCCTGAGAGCATCTGCCAGGTAAAGCGGAATGACTGGTTTGTGCACATCTGGGCCTTTGGTGGTTTCGACCAGAAAAGCCAGGTAATCATCCTCACTCAAAACCAGTGTGCGAGGATACTTTTCATAGCCAAACAGGTGGTAAACCAGCGGTGTTTGCGCACTGGGAATGAAGTCTGGATTGGTTTTGTGTTCCGGCAGCATGTTGGTCTCATCCCCGGACCAGAAACAGACCTGGGTGAGCGGTGTGCGCCCCTCGGCGATGATGGCGCGTTCCAGAAAATCAAAGTAGCTGGTGGTGATGTAAATCGGCAGGTTAAGGCGGGCCAGCAGACGCAGCGGGTCCTGGTCTGGGTCAGAATAGGCTGGATAGCCAAGATCATTGGCGATATCGGTAAGCGAAAGCTCATTGAGTTGATTCTCCAGCTCAAGGGCAATATCGGCGGCTTTTTCATCGGCCTTGCCCAGCTCGACCAAAATCTGCTTCAGGAAGGTAACATACTGGCGTTTGGCTTGTTCGGGATCGCGGCTTTTTACGCGGTTATACAATGCCACGCGCGCAAGATCAAAAACATCCATAAGCGGGTAACCGATCAGTTCGGCCCAGGTGCGCGCGATCGAATGGTCGACCGGCTCATCCGGCGAGTCTGGACCGGCAAGATTGAAGATTTTCTCAAAGGTGATTGAGCTGCTGACGATCGGGATGACCTTGCCATCCCGAATACGCTGAAAAATCTCGGAACGGTCCATCTTATCGCCCTGGGCTTTGTTCTTCTGTTTGAGAGCTTCGAGCAAGCTGCCACGGCTGGGTCTATTCAACATAAGTCTCTCCGGATGGGTTGATAAGCGCAGCACCCTGAGGGTGAATTTCCATGCTAACACGAAAACCATGTCTATTCCCGGGTGGACCTGGCTTATCGGGGGCGTAGGCATTGCGGGCAAAACAAGTTTGCGATTCAGGCATGTCATTGTGACCCGCGCCACGGATAACGCGCCGGATCAATTTATTGGCAGATGGTTCGTTACGAGCATCTTCCACCCACGGATAGAAGCAGCCGGGATCTGGTTGCATGCGGTTCTGTCCCCACAAGGTGAGCGTCCATTCACGCACGTTGCCGACCATGTCATGGCAGCCGTAGTAGCCCGGTGATTTATCACCGGGTGCCGTGTCCCAATTGCCGCCCCACGGATAACGGCGTCCGTCTTCGCCGCGGGCAGCTTTTTCCCACTGCGCTTCGGTGGGCAACCGGTAAACCCGCCCGGTTTTGGTGCTCAACCATTGGCAATATTCGAGGGCATCGTACCAGGTGACGCCCTGTACAGGGTAATCCAGCCGGTCCGCAGGAGGATTTTGCCCAGACCATCCCATTTCCGGCGGAACAATGAGTTTGGTCTGGCGGATGAATTCGGCATATTGGCGATTGGTGACCGGGAACTTGCCCATACGGAAAGATGGCAGTGCTACACGGTGAAAGGGTTTTTCATAGACAGGAGCTTCAAGATCATCCGTCCCCATCCAAAATAAGCCGGAAGGGATATAGACGGTCTCCGGCTCATAAGATAGTCGTTTCAGGGATGGCAATGCATCCAGATTGCTGTGCCCTAGAATACGATTATCGCGCAGATGGCCGAACAGTGCCGGCATCCACCAATCAGGGCGATCAGCAATAAAGGAGCGAGCGTAGGACAGCGCGCGGTCAGCCTCGCCATGCTCGCGGAGAGATTGAAAGAAACGCGGCATGAAGGCAGCTTCGCTCTCCATTGAAAAATTACCCTGCAATGCCAGAACCACCGGGATGCCCGCATTGACCAGCCGAGGCCCAAGCGCACGCCAGGCTGTGCCGGATTTCCCCCCGGCGCTCTGGCAGGACATCAAAATGACCAGTTTGGGATAGGCCGCCAACCCGCGGATGCGGTTGATGAAATCGGTGGCGGATGTGCGCTGGAGGCTGCCACTGGGGCTCTCCAGCCACAACCAGGCATCGTCACTGGCAACGGTACCGTGACAGACCAGGTAGAGAATATCCACTTCAGGGGTCAGAGCGGCGAACAGATTATCCAGTGTAACGTGCGCATCTTTGCCATTCGGCAATGTGTGGATGGCACCAAGCCCGGCCAGGTTGAACTGCGCGCGCGTCAGCTCGGTGTTTACGTCGATGACAGCCAGTTTGTACTCTGTGAGACCCGCCGGGTTGGCAACTGCCAACAGCGCAACTGCATCTTCAGGCGGCTTTAAGGTGATCGGGAGAGCGGATAGAGTTCCAAGGCCACGGGAAAACAGGATGCGTTCACCCATGCTGACGCGTGTGCCATCCCTGGGGTTGCGCAGCATTTCCCAGCAAATTTCATGAAATGGGGATGTGCTGGAATCGATCCATAAACGGATGCGCAGGATGGCATTGCTGGCGGCCGCTGCCGCCAGTGATTCTGAAAAAGATTGGGCCAGGGCCGGGTGCGAGAACAAAGCATCGGTCAGTGCGCGGGCATAGGCATCATCATCCAGCGTTTTATCACCCAGGCTGCCCAGTTCTATGACAGGTACGATGGGTGCGCCGTTCAACAAGCCAAGACGAATTTCAGATTGGCTGTTGGGTGGGCGGTAACGCATCTGCACCTGGCATTTTGCAGGGCCGAGGGTGGCAATATCGATTTCCAGTTCAGCGAAGTCGTCCATATTTTCCCGGTAAAAGAGGGGCTGTAGCGAGGAGTTTTTTACATTATCCAACATAAGTATGATAGCGCATATTTTAGATAAATACTATCAAATATCAATTTTCTGTACCGACGGTAGCCCCGGTTCCAGCGATAGTGCCCGTTCTATACCTTACACGGTCACTAATTGCGCTTTTTGAAAGAGCTGAAAACGAAGGGATAGCAAGGAATTTAAGGCTGACTGATGCGTGGTTGATGTTTCATCCAGGCATTTTGTAATGGCGGCTTTGAAT
>CAIMZS010000070.1 GCA_903846015.1 uncultured Anaerolineae bacterium
ATCGTTGCCAATATCAAAACGGATGATTTGGAAATCCTGTTCCGCATGGACAGTGGATATTTTGATGAGGGCATTATTGCAATGATAGAATTACTGGGTTGCAAGTATTTGATAAAGGCCAAAGAATATCCAACACTGGCTTCACAAGTAACAGATCCATCCATTTTATTCGTAAAAGGTGATGCGGGCAGGGAAACGGCAGAGCTTGTTACGAAACTAAACACATGGGACAAAGACAGAAGGTTTGTCGTGTCCCGCGTATTGAAACCAGAAAAAAACGAAGCACAATTATCTCTCTTAGAAGGTGACGAATACGAATACTTCTTCTTTGTAACCAATACTGAACTATCCGCAGAAAAAGTTGTCATTTCTTACGAAAAACGTGGCAACGCTGAGAATTACATCAAGGAAGCCAAGTATGATATGGCAGTCGGACATCTTTTATTAAAATCGTTTTGGGCAAATGAAGCTGTCTTTCAGATGATGATGCTTGCATACAATCTGTTTTTGCTGTTCAAGTTTGATTCGCTACACATTTCAGAATACAGGCAGCAAATCAAGACATTCCGCTTGAAGTATGTTTTTCTGGCTGCAAAGATCATCAGAACGGCACGATATGGGATGATGAAGCTCTCGGAAAAATATCCGTATCAAGATGTGTATAATAACTGCTTATCGTAAGAAGATCGTATCGAATTTTCAGTTGCTCGTCTCAGCGTTTTTTATGAGGCCTATTTACCATTCCCAATATTCTGATTCGCAAGAATTGTTCGTAAAATTTATTGCAATGGGGTGCCGAAAATGCTATACTCTAGCGTTACGCTAACTTGATTTTTATTGTTTTAGGACCGGGTATAGCCGCTTCAATTTGATACGAGCATCATCGGTTGTGAATTGCCAATCGATTTTTGCAATAAGATTGTTGCGGTCATGCTCCCAGACAGAAACTTCTTTGATCAAGGTTTCTTTGTCAGCAATCCGGCATCCGGTACATTGCCGATCCAAAACATTCAGCTCAATCTCTGCCATATTAAGCCAAGAACCATGTTCAGGAGTATAGTGCCATTCAAACCGCTCCGCAATTCGTCTGGCCTCGATTGGCTCAAATCGTTCATATAAACATGCGACCGTGTGAGTATTCAGGTTGTCCGTAACCAAAATGATTTTTTCTACTTCAGGATAATCTTCATCAGAAACACAGCGAAGCAACTCAGCAAAATCCTGATTAGTGCGGCGGTCGGTCACTCGCACACGTCGCTTTCCGGCTAGCGGTTCAACGGATATGAACATATTGCAGGTATCGTTACGTTTATATTCATAGTCTTGTTTCTCCGCTTGCCCTGCTTGCATCGGCACATGACCATGCGGCGTGCTATGAAGTTCTTTGCTGCATTCGTCAACGCAAACGACAGGTCGTTTTGGGTCATAAGGCAGCACGTAAACGGCTAAAACGTCTTCCATTTTTGCCACATATTTGGCAGACGGCTTTGGAATACACCAAGATTTTACTCGCCAAGGCTTATGTTCATTTTTTTTAGGCACTTCATAACGGCTACATCGCTGATATTGTCTAAAATCTTGAGTTCGACCAATTTGTCGGCCACTAATTGCAATGTCCAACGCTTTCGACCTTCTGGCGGATCACTGCATATCATTGCAACCAATTTCGCTTCGACTTCGCCTGTTATTTTCGGAGCCTGCCCGGGTCGTGGCTGATCATATAAGGCAGTTGCTAAATCATTGTGTTCGATGAACCTATGGCGAACATTGTGTACTGTCTGGGCTGAGCACATCATAGTCGCTGCAATTCGTTTTTCGCTGAGCGATTTGCTATTGTTTGTATCACTCAGCAAAAGAATTCGTGCTCTGGTTTGCGTGCGGGCTGGTGCATTTCCAGCATGGATGAGAGCTTCAAGCTCTTGATGTTGCTCATCAGTTAGAGTTACTTTTCGGTGTTTGCTCATCCGCCAAGTATATCTGAATACTCTACCTATTAGGTTAGCGTAACACTAGTGAATGTTTCCAATATCCTTCGCCGGACATGGTGCCGTGCATGAAGGTAAATGGAGGCGATTTTATTTTGAAAGGGTATTCAGGATGAATAATTATCCAAAATACTTCGCCAGTTGAAAAAATGCGGATTATTTTATATTGACTTGGAATTCAGGTACCATTCAAACGAAAAATGCTGCGTGCCAGGGCGAAAAACATACCGCAGGCTCCAACGAACATTTGCAAAACTTTCGCGCCCGATAACGGCCTTGATTAAAAACCGCAGCGGTTCCGACCGAATATTGCGATAATACCAGTGCCTGCCGGTTGCAATCTCTTTGAGGCTTTAAGCAGGGACAGCAAACCCTTCCCCGAGCACCCTGACCTCCTTATGCGGGGGCAGCCATACGGACGGATGCTGGCGAAGCATCTGGTACAGCCAGGTTGTTCCGGTTCGAGATGGGCCGATGCAAATGAAACTGGGCTGCTCAATCATGGCGCTGATTCTATCATTAACGAAAAATCCAATAAGACAGCCTTTGTTTTTTGGACCACAGATAGGATAAACTTGGCAGGGAAGTTTGCACCAAGTTTGATGAATTTATGCTGTGGATAAAACCGAATTTCTGGAAAACAATGAAACTCAATAAGACTTTCCTTAAAAAACTGGGTGCTGGTCTTAATCTCGTATTCATTTTGGCATTGGTGATTGTATTTTTCAATTATGCCGGACTGGACGGGGTTTTAAAGGTGCTGCTAACCGTTTCTTTGCCGTGGTTTGCCCTGGCGCTGGCAATTTCCATCTCATTGAATGCTTTCAACTCGGTGAGATTATGGTTTATGCTCCGCAAACAAGAAATCGTTGTTCCGCTGTTTGAATTAATCGTGATCAATGTCGGGCTGAGGTTTTACGCTTTTTTTTCCCCGATATCCAGTGTTGGTTCACTCCTGCGCTTTCAGCGCCTTATCCCTGCGCAGAAAATCGCTGAAGGACTCGCCGCCTTTGGCGCCAATCGCGTGTTTGAAATAGTATTCCTCATCTCGATGGGGGTCTTCTGGGGTTTTACCAGTATTAATCAAAATGCTATCAATCCATCCGGTTTCATCGTTTATTTGATTATGCTTATGCTTGCCTTGTGGCTTGCATTTCGCTTCAGCGATTTTGTTACAACCTGGGCAGCGGGTAAGCAGGCAAGCACCCATTCCAAAATCCTTATATGGATATACCGTGTTACTGGAAAACTGTTCCGCTCTTTTAGCATATACCGCACCTTCTCACTCAATGAGATTTTGATCCTGTTGGGGATTGCATTACTGAGCGATCTGATCAGCTTGCTGGGTTTTGCGGTCGTGGCGCTTGCATTACATATCCCGGTCTCGTTTGTAGACCTTGGTTGGATCCGCGCCTTGATGCTGCTTGCAGCATTTACACCAATCACCCTGCCCGGTGGTTTTGGGGTGCGTGAGGTGAGCGCGGTAGTTCTTATGACCAGCCTTGGGATAGGCGCCGAGCAATCCGCAGCTTTTTCGTTACTACTATATTCGAGAAGTTTCTTCGCGGCTCTTTTGGGCGGGGTGGTGGAGTTGGGGTTCACGATAAGGGCTTTCGCTGAGCAGCGAAAATCTGCTTGAGTTTGGTAATTAAATCTGAAGTGAAAAAGATATTGGCGGTTATGATGATAAAACGTTCGGCACCAGGATTTTAACAAATGAAAATTGAAATTGAGGGATTGTCCGTCGAATATGTTCTGCGGCGTAGCAGGGAAAGGATAACTGCCTTGAATGATGTTAACTTTTCTGTTGCTTCTGGGAAATTTATTTGTGTTATTGGGCCAAGCGGGTGTGGCAAATCTACCCTTTTGAAAGTGCTGGTTGGGCTGCAGGCTCCGAGCGCGGGGAAAGTTTTATTGGATGGCGTACAGGTTCAGGGACCTGGAAAGAATCGAGCAATGGTGTTTCAATCAGCCGCATTGCTGCCGTGGAGAACGGTTCTCCACAATGTGACATACGGTCTGGAAATCCAGGGGGTGCCCATTAAGGATGCCGAAAAAATCGCAGGTGACTTTATCGATTTGGCAGGGTTAAGCGGCTTCGAGGAAAGCTATCCACATGAGATTTCTGGTGGAATGCAGCAGCGTGTTAATTTAGCGCGTGCGCTGGTCACTCATCCTGAACTGTTGTTAATGGATGAGCCATTTTCCAATCTTGACCCTCAACTGCGGAATTTTATGCAGCTCGAGGTTGAACGTATCTGGGAACAAACGCGACAGACTACATTATTTGTCAGTCATCTTATTAACGAAGCCATTTTTCTGGCTGACGAAGTTATTGTGCTCACTGCGCGCCCAGGGGGGATCAAAACAATTGTGCCGGTTAATTTTCCACGTCCGCGTAAATTGGAGATCAAAAAAACAGCTGCTTTCCACGCCCTGGAAGACAGGTTAAGTGAATTGTTGGATCAGGAATTCCATGAAATGGTTTACCCTTTGGCGCCAGGTCCGAATAGATGACATCATCTCTTTCTCGTTATGAGAAAATCCTTCCATTTGCATCGACAATCATTTTCCTGGCGGTTTGGGAAATGCTTTCCTCTTCAAAGATCGTTGATCCCTTCTTTATTAGCTCGCCTTCTCGCATATTCTATTCTGCGCAGTGGTTATTTGCTCATGGATTATGGAACGATATAAGAATCAGCCTGTTGGAATTTTCCTGGGGGATGTTATTGGCGATTTTTGTGGGAGTGATATTGGGATGGGCGCTTGGCTGGTATCGAGTACTGAGTGTCGCTGTTGAGCCGTTTGTCACAATGATGAATGCGGCTCCGCGCGTGGCTTTATTACCACTCCTGATTCTTTGGCTTGGGATTGGGATCGAGTCGAAAATTGCAGCAGTATTCCTGGGGGCTTTCTTTCCGATCGTGTTCACGGTCATGAAGGGTGTTCGCACAATTGACCAGAGCTTGATTGAATTGGCCCGTTCTTTTGGCGCGAATGATGCGCAGGTATTTACCACCCTGGCGATTCCATCGTCCGCCCCTTACATTATGACCGGCTTGCATATAGCCGTTGGTCGTGGGCTGGTAGGCGTTGTTATCGGCGAATTATTGGCTGCCCAGGCTGGTATTGGTTATATGATGTCACGCGCCAGTTCCAGCTTTCAAACAGATAAAGTATTTGTGGGGCTGGTACTCCTGACCAGCTTTGGATATGTTCTCACTGAAATTCTGAAAATGATCGATAAATATTTTGAATCCTGGAGGTTCTAAAATGAAAAAATATATCCTGATATTGCTTGTCCTCCTGCTCGCTGGATGCGCGAACCCCGCGGTTGCAACACCTGCGCCTGCGGTCACTCAACCAATTGCTGCCCCAACCAAAACTTCAATGCCGCTGACCGAAGTCAATGTGTGTTATTCCGCCGCCACAACCACCCAGGCTGTTCCCTGGTATGCTTTTGAAAAAGGAATTTTTGAGAAATATGGTTTGAAGGTTAATTTAATACAGATGCAGGGCGGCTCAAAAGCCATGACTGCATTGATCAGTAAAAATGCGTCTATTTGTCAAATGTCTGGAAATTCCGTGGTCAACGCGGTTGCGGCTGGGCAGGACGCAGTCATGGTCGCCGGTATTTATAATACCTATCCGGCGGTGCTTGCCGCAAAACCCGGCATCAAGACAATTGCAGATCTGCGAGGCAAGACGGTTGGTACGGATACAGCCGGCTCTGCTTCTGAGGTTGCCACACGCCTGGCATTGCAGAAAATGGGTCTTCAACCTGGCACAGATGTGAAAATCATTGAGGTTGGCTCGGAACCGGATCGCGTAGCCGCTTTCCGCGCCGGGCAAATCGATGCTCTGCTTACGGCAGCTCCCTATCTGCACAGTTTGCGCGCGGAAGGAGTTTCGGAGTTATTTGATTTTGGCAAAGTAGGGCTGCCCTATGTTCACACCGCCATTATTACAACGCGCAAATTTATTGCAAGTGATCGCCCGATCGTGGTGAGCTTTATGAAAGCGATGGTTGAGGCAATATCTTTAATGAAGGCTGATCCTGAAGGAACCAAGCAAGTGATTGCGAAATATCTTGGGTTGGATCCTGTGGTTAACGCCGCTGATCTGGCGGATGCATACGATAATATCGTCCTGCCGCTCATCGAGGATTTGCCTTATCCAAACCTGGATGGGTTGCAAACTCTTATTACTTTCACGATCGATTCCAATCCAGACGCGGCAGGCATCACACCTCAGCAATTGGTGGATACGAGCATCCTGAAGGAACTGGAAGATAGCGGCTTTACAGCCAGTATTCTGAAAAAATGATTGTTCTGGCCTCTGCTGGAAGGATACAGGGAATGACTTTTAGGGACAACTCATCGCGGCGCGCTTCTGATCCGGGCATTCTGGAAATCTTTTTACGTTCGGTATCCCTCTACCCGGAAAATGTGGCTGTCAAATCCCATGCTCGTTCTTTGACGTATGCCGAAATTGACCGGACCAGCGGATTAATAGGTGATTTTCTATTTCGTATGCTTGACGATACGCCGCTCCCGATTGCATTGCTGCTGGATGATGGCGCGCTGATCATTTCCGGCCTGCTTGGTGTTTTGCGCTCCGGGCATTTTTATTCGATCCTCTCATCGAAAAATCCGCCTGCGCGAAACCGGGAGATCTTGAAAGATCTGCATACGCCGCTTCTGATTTCATCGCCATCTTTATTGGAAAGCGCTCGTGAAGTTGCCCCGCAAGGCTGCCGGGTAGTTTCCTTTGATGAAACGCAGCAAGCGGGTGAATCTTCCTTTTACCGACAGGTCGCCGAAGATTCTTATGCCGCTGTATATTACACTTCCGGTTCAACAGGTGAACCGAAAGGCGTGTTGCGTTCGCATCGCTTGTTAATCAAACGCGGCCTGCTTGAAGTAGAAAATCAACACATTCAACCTGATAACCGTTTCCTTCTGTGTTACTCGCTCGGTTCAACAGCGACATTATCGACAGTATTTGGCGCTTTGTTTGGCGGCGCCAGCCTGCAAATATATGAGGCTGATAAAGCCGGAACTGCCTCGATGAAGGATATTATTTGGCGGGAGAAAATTACTCATCTGCGCATTCCGGTTGAGTTGCTGCGCTATTTTCTGGATAGTCTTCCCGGTGATTCGTTTTTCCCTGCTGTCCGTTTTATTATATCTGCCGGTGATGTGCTGTACTTTAAAGACCTTGAGCGTCTGCGGCCTCATATTCCTGCGGATTCCTGGTTTATTACCCAATTGAGCATGACGGAGTTTGGTTTGCTGGCAACCAACCGTATTCGTTTTGATCAGTCTTTTCCGGATGGAGTTGTTCCAGTTGGGCTGCCATCGCGTGGAAAGGAAATCATTATTCTAGGCGAAAATGAGAACCAGCTTGAAATTGGCGAAACGGGCGAAGTGTGCCTGCGCACGGATGTGAAATTTTCGGGCTATTGGAATCGTCCCGACCTGACCAGCGCGAAAATTATTTCTGATCCCGCTGACCC
>CAIMZS010000071.1 GCA_903846015.1 uncultured Anaerolineae bacterium
GGAATGCGCCAGCGTGTGGTGATTGCGATTGCCCTGGCGCTGAACCCGTCGCTGTTGATCATGGACGAACCAACCACGGCTCTTGATGTGGTTGTGCAGAAGGATATTCTGCATCAGATCCACCACATCAAGGAAAAGATGGGCTTTTCGATCCTGTTCATCACGCATGACGTCTCTTTGATGGTGGAGATCTCAGATCGAATGGCGATCATGTACGCCGGGGATATTGTCGAGCTGGCCTCTGCCAAGGAAATTTTTAAGAACCCGCTGCATCCCTACACCCAGGGGCTGCTCAACTCTTTCCCATCCCTGACCGGCGAGAAGCGCAAGCTGTCTGGCATTCCAGGCAGCCCACCGGATCTGGTTGAACCTCCCGCCGGATGCAAGTTCCACCCGCGCTGCACAAAGTGTCATCCAGTCGAGACACAGGAAAGACCCGCCCTGAAGGAAGTTCTCCCTGGGCACTGGGTATCTGTCCATGCCGGCATGCCGCTCCCCGGGAATGGTTCGGTTTCGTGAACAGGTCTTCGGCCTGGTGATGAGGAACTTATGACACAAGCAGCGATATTGGCAACAGAACAAAAACAGTCGGAAACGAACCCGGTCGTACTGGAAGTTCGCCACCTGACCAAGCACTTCCCGGTTGGCAGTATGTTCAAGCCCAGGTTTGTGCATGCGCTCAATGATGTTTCCTTCGCCATCAGGCGGGGTGAAGTCGTGGCGCTGGTGGGTGAATCCGGCAGTGGCAAATCCACCACGGCCCGGCTGATCACACGTCTGATCGAACCCACCAGCGGAGAGATCCTTCTTCATGGGATCGATGTATTGAAAACACAGCCCCATTCAGCCACGCTGGAATACCGCCGCGCCATCCAGATGATCTTCCAAGACCCCTACGGCTCGTTAAACCCTGCCATGAGTATTGGTTTCCACCTGGAACGACCGATCAAGATACACCAGAAGCACCGGGCCGCGCAAAATACAGTGCATGACCTTCTGGCAACAGCCGGTCTGAACCCGCCGGATGAATTTGCCAACAAATTCCCCTACCAGCTTTCGGGCGGGCAGAGACAGCGCGTGGCAATCGCCCGCGCCCTGGCGGTCGATCCCGAGATTATCCTGGCGGATGAACCGATTTCGATGCTGGATGTTTCGATCCGCATGGGGGTTCTCAACCTGATCGAACAGTTGAAGGAAGAGCGCGGGATTGGATTTCTATATATCACGCACGATCTAGCCAGCGCACGGTATATTGGGGACCGCACGATCGTTATGTATGCAGGTCACATGGTCGAAGGCGCCGAAAGCACCGAACTCATGCGGCAACCGGCGCATCCATATACCCGGCTGCTGCTCTCGGCGGTGCCAAACCCGGAGGCCGGCCTGGGCACCGGGGCTGAGCAGGCGCGCGGTGAGATACCATCTCTGATCGATCCTCCGCCTGGCTGTCCATTTTCGCCGCGCTGCCCGCGCGCGATGAATGTTTGTCGCCAGGTCATGCCTGAAACGACGAATCTCTCCGCAGATCATTGGGTGCGCTGCCATCTTATTGGTTCCAAGCAGGCAGTCAGTTCACAGGTCTAGTTCTAGTTGGAACACGTTACCTCCGCCGATAGATTTTTTATCGGCGGCATTATTTATGAAATAATGGATGAAAACATGAATTTGCCTGTAGCCCCCGATGATTTTCCTGAAATTCGCTGGTTCGGCCATTGGATTTGGGTACCGGAAGAACCGATTGTTCCTAGCCCAGGGTTTGCCGGTGCGATCGACCCTCTCGCCCGTGAAGCACACGGATTATTCAGGAAAATGTTTCAACTCGAGCGCATCCCTGACCGCGCTCCAGCCCGCATCACGGCCGACTCGCGATATGCCATATACGTTAATGGGCATGAACTTGGACGCGGACCAATCCGGAGCCAGTTCCGCCGCCTTCAATATGATATGTACGACATCGCTCCCTACCTGACAATGGGAGAAAATGTTATTGCTGTTTATGTGAAATATTATGGACAGGAAAAAGCTTTCTGGATGCAGGCCGTCCCAAATCGAACATTGGGAAAAAGCGGCATCATGGTTTTTGAATGTGAGTTGGGCAAGGGGCAGTGGCTGGCCAGTGACGAGACATGGAAGGCTCACCGCACGGATGCCTGGAATAATCCATCCACCGATGAACGAGATATGGTCGCGGAAGGTGTGCCGATGGAGATCTTTGACGCGCGGCGTTTTTCCCTGGATTGGAAGAGCAATCCTTTTGACGACTCAACCTGGGGACAGGCGCAGGTAGTACATGCCATGATGTCGGGTACGTACCGGTCCCAACCCCCCACGCATCCCTATGGCCCGCTGTATCCACGTTCCATTGCTCCGTTGACAGGAGAAAGGCGTTTTCCCGCAGAGATCACGCTGGAAATCATTCCTTCTTTTGAAATTCAGCCTTCCCATTCTCCAATGGATCAAGTGGATCGTGCCCTGCAGGCTCCGCGATCGGGCAGTTCACAAAAAGCATCATTGCCAGTCCCATTAACGGCTCCTATTGCAGGCGCAGTCTGGATCAAGGTCGATATGGGCCGGATCGTGTCCGGGTTCGTGGAATTTGAATTGCAATGTGCGGCAGGAACAGTATTCGATTTTTCCTATATGGAAGAGCCGATACGCCCGGGAACAGCCTTCGGACGTATGCGGGCGGGCACAAGATATATTGCCCGCGGTTCGGATGACCGGTTTGGGCTTTTTGATATGATCGGGTTCCGCTATGCATATATACTGGTTCATTCAAACGCCGACCCTGTTGTTCTTCAACTCTTCTCCGTACAGGAAAACCTGCACCCTTGGCGAGAACCAGCGCGTTTCGCCTGTTCTGATCCTCAGTTGGAGCAAATCTTTCTGGCTGGCATTCGCACTGTTCAACTTTGTTCGCCAGATGCTTTTGTGGACTGCCCCACTCGCGAACAGCGCGCATGGACCGGTGACGGCATTGTTCACCAGATGGTGACCCTGGCAGGGAACCAGGATTGGCGCCTGGCAAAGCGATATGTGGAGTTGGGAAATTCTCCGCGTTCTGACGGAATCCTGCCGATGTTCACGGTCAGCATAATGGAACTGGCGGGCAGCTTTACCTTGCCGGATTGGTCGATGCACTGGGTGCATGGTGTCTATAATCTCTATCGTTATACCGGTGATCGTGAAGCAATCTTCGCATGGCTGCCGACTATTGCGCGGATCTTGCGCTGGTATACCCCATATCAAACATCAACCGGAGTGCTCAAAGATGTCGCTGAGTGGAACCTGGTGGATTGGTCCAGCGTTTCCACATCAGATACAAGCTCGCTTCTAACCGCCGAGTGGGCGCGCGGGCTGCGTGAATTTGCGGAAATGTCCGGCTGGCTGGGCGAAAAAAGCAGCCAGCGTTGGGCAGAAGATCTCTACGAGCATGCCAGGATTGGTTTTGAGGTCTTCTGGAATGAAAAACGTGGTTCGTATATTGATCATATTGTGGACGGTGTGCCACAGCCCGAGATGAGCCAGATCGCAGGCGCCCTGGCGATCGTATCAGGACTGGCGCCGCAAGAACGCTGGATCCGTATTGTCGATACGATCACCGATTCTTCACGATTGGTGGTGCGCTCTTGGGCCGGCGGCGGCCAGAATGAAGAGAAATTTGAGAAACAGCAGCGGGGCGTTTACGAAATCGACTGGGACGTAGAGCGCGAGATCGTCATCTCTGAACCGTTTATGAGCTACACCGTCCACGATGCTGTGGTGCTGGCCGGAAAAGCCAATTTATTACCTGATTTATATCTGCGCTGGTCGGAATTCCTCGCGGATGGGTACGACACGATCGGCGAAAACTGGGGGGCCGGAACACATGCCCATGGTTGGAGCTGTACTCCCACCCGTGACATGCTCATCTATACTCTGGGCGTGATGCCCGCAGAACCGGGGTACGCGCGGGCACGCATCGCCCCGCGGCCTGGTCGCCTGACCTGGGCAAAGGGCTGTGTGCCAACACCATATGGCAACATCGAGATTGAAATTACCAGTGAACGGTTGGTTGTCGAGTCGCCCATTCCTTTCGATCTGGATGTGGATGGGCAACAACTGCAACAATTTGAAGCCGGACGGTATGAAGTGGCGCTTACAGGATAATCATTTTATGACATCAGTAAACGAATCAAGCAACCTTTTCCAAAATCCAATCCTGCCGGGCTTCCACCCCGATCCCAGCATTTGTCGCGTTGGACAGGATTATTTCCTGGTTAATAGCTCGTTCGCATATTTTCCTGGTGTGCCGTTGTTTCACAGCCGCGATTTGGTTCACTGGCATCAAATTGGCAATTGTTTAAGCCGGCAGGACCAATTACCGCTCGAGCATGCCCGCATCTCCGGCGGAATCTTTGCGCCATCCATTCGGTACCATGATGGCACTTATTTCATGATAACCACCAATACCACTGACGGGGGTAATTTCTATGTAACCACGCGTGACCCGTTTGGCGAATGGTCGGATCCAATCTGGGTGGCGCAGGGCGGCATCGACCCATCCCTCCTTTTTTATGAAGGCCGCGTCTATCTTACCACCCAGGGATTCGCAACGGACGATTCGAACCCTGCGAAGAGGGTGCCCTGTATATCGCAAAGTGAGATTGAGATTGAAACCGGCCGCCTTTTGACCGAACCACAGCCGCTCTGGAAAGGCACTGGCGGGGCATCTCCTGAGGGGCCGCACTTGTATAAGATTGGCGCATATTATTACCTGATGATCGCAGAGGGCGGCACTGAATATGGCCATACCGAAGTAATGGCGCGCAGCAAATCGCCCTGGGGACCCTGGGAAAGCTGCCCACATAATCCAATTCTCACCCACCGCAGCACTGATAAACCAATCCAGGCACTCGGCCACGCGGATCTGGTCGAAGCACAGGATGGCAGTTGGTGGCTCGTCTGCCTTGGCGTTCGCACGAATGGCTATCCGCCGGTTCATCATCTTGGACGCGAAACATTCCTGGCTCCTGTCACATGGGACGCTGATGGGTGGCCGAATGTTGGTAATTCAGGTCGGATTGAGCTTGAAATGCAATCTCCACTCCTAGCCCCGATCACATGGACAGCACCTATCCCTCGTGACGATTTTGATGGGCAGAAATTGGGCCTTAAATGGAATTTTCTAGGAAATCCACACTCCGATGATTGGTCACTTACTCATAGACCTGGCGCATTGAGTTTGCGATGCTGTGCTGCCAGTCTCGATGATGGTTTTGGAGTTGTGTTCGTTGGCTGCAGGCAGGAGCATTTTGATTGTGAAGTTGCCACATCTCTGAGTTTCGCGCCGGAAGTTGATGGCGAAGAGGCTGGTTTGACAGTCTGGATGGATTCACGCCATCATTACGATTTGTTCGTATCCTGCGAAAATGGAACAAGTTTTGTATCTGTGCGCAGGCGCATCGGAAGTCTTACCGCAGTTGTCGCATGTGAGAAACTGTTGGATGACCAAGTAACCCTGCTTGTGCGCGCCAACCGGCTTCTGTATGCTCTGTTTGTTGTGTCGAAGAATGGTGATGAACATATCCTGGCTTTTGGCGAGACGCGCTATCTTTCCACGGAGGTGGCGGGTGGTTTTGCAGGGGTGTACTTTGCGCTCTACGCAAGCGGAAATGGTCGAAATAGTACAGCCCTGGCTGAATTCGACTGGTTTGATTATCGCGATAGGGCGCAGCCGGGGATTTTAAACATCGATTGTCGATTGGGCGATCTACTCACGAATGATTTAACAAAAGATGTGCTGAACCGGATTGTGCCTGATCTGGTTAACAATCCACCGGGTGAATGGTTTGTAAATATTCCGCTGATTGGCATCGCCGCAATGTTGCCAGAGGCGATTTCACCTCACAAACTTCTTTTAATTGACACTGCGCTGCGCGAATTGCGTGTTGTTCTCCGGGATGATCGGTAATCCGCATCCTTGATTGGAGAAAATTCTGAAAATAAGTTCAAGTTACCAAGATGATCTGCGCGGTGTGCTGAAGGACCCCAGTTGGACCGGGGGACTTTTCTATCTGATCATTTTCATCTATAGCGGATCCTTTTTGCAGTTCATGTATGTCTATTTTGAGGAACTGGGGTTGACAGGGCAGCAAATCGGCTGGCTGGCAACACTGGCGCCTGTAATGATGCTTGTATCCTTTCCCGTTGCCTGGTTTGCAGATAAAAACCGGTTAAAAGTAAGGTTTTTGCAGATATCAGTTATCGGGCTATGTGTGATTGTTTTCCTGCTGGGGTATGCAAAAGAATTTAAGGCAATCTTTTTGTTGGTGTTGTTGATGGCAGTCATTAATAGCCCAATCATGCCATTGGCAGAAAGTATGATCGCCCGGGCGGCCCAAAGAGATCATCTTAATTACGGAAGTATGCGTTTATGGGGCTCCTATGGATATGCGCTCAGTGCCCTGATCTTTGGCTTAATGTGGGATGAGTATGGTTTTGGTCCCATGTTTACTGTTGCGAGCATCATTCTCATTCCCGTAATTTGGATCTCGGGAAAACTGGAAGAAGGTCCACGAGGCGAAACGCAGGAAAATGGATCCATTTTGAAAATATTTAGCAAGCCCGGCCTGGCGTTTTTGATTGTGGCGACCTTTTTCTCAGGAATCGCCAACAGTATTGGCATGACTTTCGCGGGAATGTATGCGCATTCGCTGGGTGGAGATAATTCTTTAATTGGGGTAATGATCGCAACTGGAGCCATGGTTGAATTTCCGATCATGTATTACAGCGAACAGATCGCCAGAAAATTGACATCGGCTAACACGCTTTTAATATCGTATGGTCTGATGGCCATGAGTTACGTATGTTTCATCTTTTTTCCATCCCCTGGTCTGCTCCCTTTGTTTTCTGTGTTCAAGGGGCTTGGTTTTGCCCTGTGGATCACGAATACGATCCGTTTATTTACGGAACATGCGCCGCCTCAATGGTCAGCAACCGGTCAGTCTGCGTTAACGTTTAGCATGATGGGCCTGGCTCCTCTGGTTGCAGGACCTGTTGGAGGCTGGTTCTATGATTCGGTTCATCCTTCAGCAGTTTTCTGGTTTGCAATCTTAGCCCTGCTGCTTGCCAGCGCA